>JAIBDA010000105.1 GCA_024679635.1 Amphritea sp.
ATTGATAACACAGCAAAAGTCGGCCAGAACAAGCTCCATAAGAGCTTTTCTGTTTCGCTGCGGGGTTGGCGCTTCAGCCCACGTATAACCATATAGATGAGGAAGACCGGTCCAAAGACGAATAATTGTCCGCCCCAAAATTCTACTAACCGAGAGACGCTAAGTGATTTACTTGTTTGATGGGATATTTCGGCGGTGTGCTGGAAACTGATGAAATCATGTTGATAGTTCCAGTAGAGGTTAGGCAGCAAGAAACTGAGAGCTAACAGACAGGCTATCCAAAAGCGGATGTTGAGTAATAGCTGCCGCCCGGCAGGGCTGATTATACCGTAGAGTAAAAAGGTTACGGGCAGGAGAATAAAGGTATACTTCGATAGCAGGCCCAATCCGCCTGCGACTCCGGCCAGTAACCACCATCCCCAGTTATTGCTGCCTTTTGCCTGGAGAAAAGCATAGAAACAGAGACACCAGAAAAAGATCAGTGGCGCATCGGTGGTGATAAACAGGCTGTTAAAGCCGACTAAAGGCATTAGTAAGAAGATTGCGCCGGCGGCCAGTGCAGCTTTGGCGCCAGCAAGAAAGTCTGCTGTACGGTAGATCAGAATTGCAGCACTGGAATAGAGTACGGGTGCAGCCAGTTTTACTGCCCATTCAGCATTGCCAAATAGATACGTTGTTAATGCGATTAACCAACCCACCATCGGCGGTTTTGAGTAATAACCCCAATCTGGGGTCTGTGCCCAGCCCAGATAATAGGCTTCGTCGTAGAAGAGGGTGATCGGGCTGTCAATAACGATCCAGCCACGGTAAATAAACAGCACTGTAAGCAGGGCCAGAAACCACCTGAAAGGATAGGCGGTAAATAGCTTGTACGGTTCGGATGGAGCTGCAGACATTCTGTTGTTCCGGACTGGCGGGTTGGGTGTCCGGCGATCGGCCGGGCTTGCGTAACTTTTAGGGGGCCAAGTTTAACAGACCCCTATAAGCAAAGAAATGTCCACGGTGGCAGACCGTCAGCGCTGTCATTCAAGGAGGGTCAGAGTAACCCTTTAGCCAGTAGCATCAGGCGAAGCCGTTCTGATATTTCTATCTCCAGGTGCCGCAGGGCCTCGGGTTCGTCGGTATGTTGAAAATCCCAGCGAATATGTTGTTGGTCAGCTCCTAGCTGAGGTAGTGCTGCATGGGTTTTGTCGCAGAGGGTGATGATGGTATCAAAGCCTTCACCGTCAAGTTCACTGAGTTGTTTACTGACGGGCTTATGATCTGATCCTGACAGTTGATGAATCCACTGAGCAATATGCTCAGGGACCGGCAGAGGTTCTGGTCCTGCACTTTGAGCCAGGGCTTTACCCCGGCTGATTTTATTGGTTAGCGCTTCGGCAATCTGTGATCGGATTGCGTTATGGCGGCAGATGAATAGGATTTTATGGGGAGTCATGGGCAGTTTCCGTTAGGCTCGGTTTAACTGAGAGGATATCCCAAAGAGGAATTCACGAGTATGGCTATGCTGCCAGATTGAGTAGAAATACTGCATCAGAGAAAGGCGATAGCAGAACACAGTAGCGGTTTAGACAGATGCTGGTCAGGCGGATTTTCTACGCTGCTCATTAATGGACTATTTTGCACTGTCCATCACTTAGATCAATTTTCTGGACCACTGTTGATTCAGATACTGGAAACCATTCCAGCAAAATCGATGTTTCGCTGGTTGAACTACTGATTACGCGGGTCTGGGTGAGTTCATAGAGGTTTTGATTATTCTGGTGATCTGTCGCGAGCGCGGTAGCAGAGCAGACAGCTTTTAACTGTTTGTGGTCCTGGCAGACACTTGTCAGTGTGAGGTTAAATAGCAGCTGGCAGGATTCATATCCCAGGGTGCTGAGGTTTTTACGGCAGGTTTTACTGGATGACTTTATTTGAAGCTGAGAGTTTGTTTTATCCGGGCTACAAGCGATATTGACTGCGAGGCCAGATACAGGTGAACTTGGAGGACGGCTTAATTGCGTTTTTGCTAACGATTCACTTTCTTCAGGGGGAGTTAACAATACGGGGGTTCTGGAAAGTACGTTGACGTAATTAATTGAAATAAATCCTCTGCCATCGTCCAGATTTAACCAGTCCCGCATATCTGTTGTGGTGACAGTGAGTCTGTCCCCCCGGTTTAAAATCCCAATTACCGGACTACTGGTTGACCGTATTTCTCTGATGTTCAGAATGCTTGAACGGATTTCTACTTCAAGTCGGTCAGCTGCTGATAGTGGAGAGGATTGTGTTGTTATCAGAAATAACATACAGATAATAAAACTGCGCAGAAGAATCATAAATTATCTAAGTGTATTAAAGTGAATTTTAACTTTTCAAAGCCTGTCGAAATATCCCTCTCGATCATTTGAAAGAGATAATCAGAGTAGGGTGGATTAATGATATGGTCAATATGTAACTGTCTAAACTGAGACTTGAGTCTATGTAATTGTCTTTTTTAGTGCAAAGATGGAGCGGAGAGTTTTTTTTACTGTCCGCTCTTATCGGAGTCTGGGTTGAGTTATACTGACGGAAGTATCTGATTAGGGGACAAGTAGTGAGCAAAGTGCTTAATGATGAGCAGTTGAAAGATGGCTCAGTATTATTAGCCAGACAACCGGTCTTTAATAAAAATCAGGATGTAGAGGCATACAGTCTGCTATATCGGTCTGATGACGGGACTTTGCCTGAGGAATTTTCCGATGAGCAGGCCACTGCGTCGGTGATTCTGAACAACTACGCGGTTGCCTCTTCTGATGGTAAAACAAAGCATCTGCCGCTCTATGTCAAACTGACTCAGAGCATGTTGCTATCGGATATGCTGCCGAACCTGCCTCAGAATAACGTGATTTTTGAACTGCTGAGGGAAGATGGAATCTCAAAGGAACTATTGGCGATTCTGCGGGAACGCAAGCAACAGGGCTATCGGTTTGCACTGACTCACTATACCGGTGATAAAGCCCAAACAGCATTGTTGGATCTGATGCATGTGGCCAAAATTGATATTCAACGCCATAGTGACACAGAACTCAAGCAGTTAGTTAATTTTTGCAAACCCTATCACCTTGATCTGCTGGCGGATAAAGTTGAGAGTCAGGAGGATTTTCGTCGGGCTATGGGCTTAGGCTTTAACCTTTTTCAGGGCTTTTTTCTTTGTCGCCCTGTCTCTGTTAAAGGTAAGAGCTTTACCAGCTCTAAAGTTTTGCTGTTAGAACTATTGGCTGAACTTGAGAACCCGGTGTCATCGGCAGATTCGGTTGAACAGATAGTGATCAATGATCCGGTGATGGCCTATAAGATTTTGCGGTTAGTGAATTCTGCCGCTTTTCGTACCCCAAAGCAGATAGAGTCAATCTCTCATGCGATATCGCTGATTGGTATGGATCAGGTGAAGAAATGGGCGACTCTGTTTTTGCTGAGTGGACAGTCCGGGAAACCGGTTGAGCTGACCCGGATAATGCTGATTCGTGGTCGGATGTGCGAACTACTAGCTGAAATGCTGACTTATCCACAGCCGATTAACTTCTTCATGGTGGGCTTGCTCTCTCAATTGGATGCGATGATGGATATGGATATGCAGGTACTGATGGATGAGATCCCTTTGAGCGACGCCATAAAACAAGCAATTCTCTCCCGTGATAATCAGATGGGTAAAATTCTGACAGAAGTTCAGCATTATGAGCGTGGCGAATGGGATGATCTGAGCGGTATGCTCGATCGTCCTTTTTATGAGGTAGCTTATCGACACAGTTTGCAGTGGGCTGATCAGGTACTTGCTTCGTTGCAGGGTTAAGAGCCTCGCATTGAAACAACACACCGCATCTGTGGTGTGTTTTGCTTTTAGCGCTTTGTAAATTATATACATTCTTAATTGCACCCGGCTTCAGGAGTAAAGATGAACTGGTTACCCGAACTTGTTGGTCTGGATACTGCATTGTTGCTTATTATTACCAGTACGCTGACATCGATGTTGACTGCTGCGATGGGTATTGGCGGTGGAGTGCTACTGCTGGCGGTAATGGCAACTGTCATACCTGCAGCGGTGTTGATTCCTGTGCATGGTCTGGTGCAGCTTGGCTCGAATGGAAATCGGGCGATGCTGACGCGAGAACACATTGACTGGTCGTTGGTATGGTTATTTACACTGGGGGCAGTCGCTGGAGCACTGGTTGCTTTTTTTGTAGTGGTTCAGCTGCCCGTTGAAATGATTCAGCTGTGTGTTGCTGGCTTTATTCTGTTTCTGGTCTGGGGACCAAAGTTGAATAAGCAGGAGACTCCTCCTGCAGGATTGGTCCTGGCGGGAGCTGGCACTACGCTGGTCAGTATGTTTGTAGGGGCGACCGGGCCTTTAGTAGCCGCTTTTGTACACCGCCTTGGATATGAAAAATATCGTACAGTTGCCACTTTTGCCGCTTGTATGACAATACAGCATCTATTGAAGATGTTTGTGTTTGGCGTAATTGGCTTTGCTTTTACTGAATGGCTTTTGTTGATGCTATTGATGATTGCCGGGGGCTTTCTTGGTACCTGGATAGGGTTACACCTATTGAAAAAAATACCTGCAGAGCGATTCCAGATGATTTTTAAG
>JAIBDA010000005.1 GCA_024679635.1 Amphritea sp.
GCATATTAGTAATTGGTGGTGGGAGGTGGATTCGAACCACCGAAGCTCGCGCGTCAGATTTACAGTCTGATCCCTTTGGCCACTCGGGAACCCCACCCTACCAATACTTCGCCACTAAAAAATGGTGCCGGCACCAAGAGTCGAACTCGGGACCTACTGATTACAAGTCAGTTGCTCTACCAACTGAGCTATACCGGCATCAGTCGCGAAGTGGCGCATATATTAATCACGCGCTCCCACGCTTGCAACCCCTTTACATAGTTTTTTTTCAATTTTTATTTCCGAACTCAGAAAGCCATCTACATCATTGATTTTATTATCATTTTTTACTGAAGCATCAGACTCCACCCAGAGCTCAAACTGGCTATCCTGGCTCACCACCTGATATAGAGCCGGCTCAAATAGCCCGATCAGCGCATCACGGGCCTGATTCAGCGCCCTGCGACTTCCATAGCGACCGATAATATAGACCGTTTTGCTGCCCACCCGCGCCTCTTCAACAGACAATTCCAGCGCAGCAAGGTTATCTATCATTGCCCGCTGATCTGCTGTCGACTCAGGCCGGTCCAGCGCCAATTCGTACGCCAGTACCTTCTCCACCTCAACCGGCAGCACAAAGGAAGCAATTCCCTGCTGCTCCAACCGCTCCAGCAGTTCATGCGCAACAGCTTGGTCGGTAAAACCACTCAGCACCTGACACCAGGATTCAGGTGGTTCAGCTACAACCTCTTTGGATGCCCTTGCCTCTAGTGCATTTTGATTCACCGGTGACACTGATGCAGGAGCATTAACCATCGAAGGCAGCTGTTTTTTTGCTGAACGCGGAAGCAGCAAAGTCCGCTCAACTTCATCCAGTAATCGGATAGAGGTGACATTGGCTGGCAGCTCTTCTACCGCATCCGGTGTCAACTCGCGCATCTGCCAACCAAAATAGAGCGCATTCACAAGCAACAGTAAAATAAAAACCCAGCGCATCTTAGCCTCCAAGCGCCAGAGGCAAACCATCCATCACCAAATCGGGACACCATATAGCACCATCCGCCAACGAACAGAATAGCGCTCCGTCGCCACCGGTAACATAGACGGGCTGCCCCTTTGATTCACGCATTACCTTTTCCGCGAGCGCTTCCAGTAACAGGTTGATACCGTGCTGAACAGCTTCTGATGTATTAACCCCCGGTGCTGAGTTAAACCCCTGAATCGAGTGATCAACAATTATCTCTGCAGTATTTGACAACAGATTATGACTAATCAGTTGAATCCCCGGGATAATATACCCTCCCAGATGCTGCCCATTACTATCGAGTTGCTCCACTGTAATCGCACTACCACAATCAACCACCCAGCATGCCGCCTTAGTTCGATCCCAGGCGCTCAGCATTGCCAGCCAGCGATCGACGCCCATGCGAGAAGGGTCTGTATAGCTATTTGTCACACCCGACGCCATTGCAGATGTTCTGGCGAATTCGGCCTCCAACTGCCATCGCTGTTGGACAAAGGCTTGCAAAGCTTCACTTACCTGCTCGCCCGCAACCGATGCAACTCTTACCCGACCAATCGCCTCGGGCCACTCAACCTTATGTAAGTCATTATGAGAAATCCGGCCACGTAAAGCTGTCCCTGCAAGTCGCCACTTAACAAAGGTATTCCCCGCATCCAGGTCTAGTATTCTCATGCCAGACGCACACTCACTTCACCACCATGAAAAGCTTGCAGCTCACCATCCGTTTCTAATAACAACGCCCCGGCCTGGTCAACACCACGACAGACGCCTTGTTCGCGGCGACTACCCACATGCAGATTTACCTGTTGGTCCAGGTGCGCATTCGCCCCCTGCCACTCTTCTTTAAACGGAGCGAACCCTTCACTGGAAAACTGCTCCAGCATCGGCACCAACTGATTCATCAGCTCCGCTAATAATTTGTTGCGTGAAGGAGCAATACCCAGCACTTGCTGCAAATCAGTCCAGGGCTGCTCAATATCCTCTGCCGCGGCTTCAGGCATCCGCACATTGATCCCTACGCCAATCACAACAAAGCACTCGCCGGCCGCATCACCACTCATCTCCAGCAGCACTCCCGCCAACTTTTTGCCCCGCCATAAAAGATCGTTGGGCCACTTTACCTGCACATCATCGACGCCGAGCTGTTTCAACCCCCGAATCAGGGCGATACCCACCGCCAAGCTCAAGCCTTCTAACGCTGCCGCTCCATTATTAAATTGCCAGGTCAGCGAGAAGTAGAGATTACTGGCAAACGGACTCGCCCAGCTCCGCCCCCGCCGCCCACGACCTGCAGTTTGCTGTTCAGCAAGATAGAGAGAGCCATGGCCATCACGGTAAACCGCTTCCATTGCCATCGCATTGGTTGAAGGAATAACCAGGTTCAAAGCGATATGTTTCAGCTCGTCGCGAGCTGCAGGCTCCAGCGCTTTGTCAATCAGCCCCCTATCCAGCAAATCCAGCCCACCAGGTATACGATAACCACGCCCTTTGACGCTATACACCTCAATACCCGATTCTTCGATAAGTTTTATCTGTTTCCAGATCGCACTGCGGCTAACACCAAGGGCCTTACCAAGCGCCTGCCCCGAATGAAACTTTCCGTCAGCAAGAATAGACAACACCGGCTCAATCATAACTTCACCTTCAGGAGATCCGTTTCAGTACGATAAAGCTATAGTTGTATGGATTAGGCCCGTCAGCAGCAAAATCTTCCCGGCCGATCTCAGCCCAGTCTCCGGGATTAAACGCTGGGAACCAGGCATCACCTTCAACTTCAGCGTGCACCTGTGTCAGATAGAGTCGATCTGCCAGCGCCAGCGCCTGCTCATAGATCTGTGAGCCACCAATAATCATCGCCTCATCACAACCATTCACAATACAGACACCCTCAGCCAGCTCACGGGCAGCTTGCAGACTATGTACTACCTTTACATTCTCAGGTTGATAACCCGTATCCCGAGTCACCACAATATTGGTGCGACCAGGTAATGGCCGACCGATAGATTCAAAAGTTTTACGGCCCATGATAATCGGCTTACCCATAGTCACCTGCTTAAAATACCGCAGGTCCTCCGGCAGATGCCAGGGCAGGTTGTTATTGATTCCGATTACCCTATTTTCAGCCTGAGCAACAATGATCGCCAGGTTCATATAATCTCCTTAATACTGGTACCAGCGCACTGCTGTTTGGTAACATTACTAGCTGAATTTAACCACAGGGTTAATAACAAACCAATGAGACAATACCTCGATCTTTGCCAAAGGCTAATTAATGAAGGCGTCTGGGTGGAAAATGAGCGCACCGGAAAGCGCTGCCTGACCGTTATCAATGCCGACCTTACCTACGACGTCGCCGCCGGAGAGTTTCCTCTGGTGACCACCCGTAAGAGCTTCTATAAATCAGCCATCGCTGAAATGCTGGGCTATATCCGCGGCTACAACAACGCTGAAGACTTCAGAAAGATCGGCACCCGTACCTGGGACGCCAATGCCAATGACAATGAAGCCTGGCTAGCCAATCCGTACCGCAAAGGCGACGACGATTGCGGCTTTATCTACGGCAAAGTGGGCAGAAACTTTCCTAAGCCGGATGGTGGCAGTATCGATCTGCTGCGCAAAATTGTCGACGACCTGAGTAACGGCATCGATGACCGCGGGGAAATCTATACTTTTTATCATCCGGGGGCATTTCATATGGGCTGCCTGCGCCCTTGCATGTACAGCCATCACTTTTCTCTGCTCGGTGATACCCTGTACCTGAATAGCACGCAGCGCAGTTGTGATGTCCCACTGGGCCTCACCTTTAATATGGTTCAGGTATATTTCCTGCTGGCAATCATCGCCCAGATCACCGGCAAGAAGCCTGGCAAGGCATATCATAAGATCGTCAATGCACACATCTATGAGGATCAGGTTGAATTGATGCGTGACGTTCAGCTTAAACGCAAACCCTTAGGGCTACCCACCTTAAAGATCAATCCGGACATTAAGACACTGGAGGATCTGGAAACCTGGGTCAGCACTGATGACTTTGAAGTAGAAGATTATCAATACCACGACGCGATTCAGTACCCTTTCTCGGTATAGCTTAGCGCTCAGCATCCGGACGGGCCTTTCAATTGGCCCGGCCCCTCCTCTTACTTGAAACAGAAACCATAATGTCGAAAATTAAAATTGGTGGATGGCAACAGAAAAGTCAGGATATCGTCTACGATAATCCCTGGATACAGGTTCAGCATGAAGAGGTAATCCGCCCCAATGGTACCGAAGGGGTTTATGGCGTGGTTCACTTTAAGTCACACGCTATCGGCATAATTGCGATTGACGATGATGACAATACCTGGCTGGTCCAACAGAGCCGCTACCCTAACAATGAAACCACTATAGAAATACCAGAGGGAGGCGGCCCCTTAGATGAACCACCACTTGAAGCCGCCAAACGGGAACTACTGGAAGAAACCGGTTTAACGGCAGAGCATTGGCAACCCTTTATGGAGCTAAGAACCTCCAACTCTGTTACCGATGAGGTCGCTTTTATCTTTCTGGCAACGGGCCTCAGCCAGGGTAAGCAGCAGCTGGAAGACACCGAAGATATCGAACTGATTAAAGTAAAAACAACCGAAGCCATTGAGATGGCCATTAACGGAGAGATCACTGACGCCATGTCGGTTGCAGCGTTACTTAAGCTAGCACTGCTCCGCCGGGGCTAGCATTTCGACAGATTTTAGCGCCGCTTAACGCCCCGTTATCACCGCAGGTTTTATGTCTTCAAATCTATCTCTTTGCGCAAGCACTGACGGGGCTGTGCCAACTTAACCCCGCATTTCTACTGTATTATTCCGATAAGCCACAACCAGCAGCACCCCCCCCAGCACAATCATCGGCAACGACAGCAGCTGCCCCATGGTCATCCAGTCCAACGCAACAAAACCCAGCTGAACATCCGGCTGACGAAAGAACTCAACACTCGAACGAAAGAGGCCATAAAGGATCAGAAACAATGCTGACACTGCCATTTTAGGCCGGGGTTTCGATGAATAGAACCAGAGAACCGTAAACAGCACTACACCTTCAAGAGCAAATTCGTAGAGCTGCGAAGGATGGCGCGCCAGCATATCGCCAGCACGGGGAAAGATAACCCCCCAACTCTGGTCCGTAGGACGCCCCCAAAGCTCTCCACCGATAAAATTACCTACCCGTCCCGCACCAAGCCCGATTGGAATCAGTGGCGCAACAAAATCACCGATATCAAAATAACTTTTCTTATACTTATGAGAGAAGTAGCCGATCGCAGCTATCACACCTAACAAGCCTCCATGGAAAGACATCCCCCCTTCCCAGACAGCAAACAGCCATAGCGGGTCATCAAGGAACTGACCAAAGTTATAAAACAGCACATACCCAAACCGGCCCCCCAACACCACACCGACAGCACCCAAGAAAATCAGATCCGACACCTGATCTTCGGTCCAGCCAGAACCCGGACGACGGGCCCGCTTCCCCCCCAGATACCAGGCGGAGGCAAAACCAACCAGATACATCAGCCCATACCAGTGAATTTTCAGTGGTCCCAGCGCCACCGCTATCGGATCAATCTCATGAACCCACATCTGACCTGTCATCCTTTTTTACTAGAAAACTGCGCAATCCGCGCATCCTAGAATAGATATATTAAAGTTTTTGGTTTTAAATAAAGCCGACATGATACCAGCTGAGAGACCACTGTGTGCCTGATTCTATTCGCCTATAACTACCATCCAGACTACAAGCTGATTCTGACAGCAAACCGGGACGAGTTCTATGCCCGGCCAACACGGCCGATGCAGTTCTGGCCAGAGCAGAGCAACCTAGTGGCAGGCAAAGATCTGGAACAGGGAGGCACCTGGCTGGGGCTGACTAGCCAGGGTCGTTTCTCAGCATTGACCAATCACAGAGATGGCCGGCGACAAAAACAGGGCGAACGCTCCAGAGGTAACCTGCCACTGGAGTTTCTGCTCAGTGAACAAAGCTGTGAAGCTTTTATCCGTTCGACATCTCCCGATGCGTTTGACGGCTTCAACCAGCTGATCGATGATGGCAATCAACTCTGCTATCTATCGAATCGCAGCGAACCTCTACAACCGATTCCGGCGGGAATACATGGCATTAGCAACGCCGTATTCGACACCCCCTGGCCCAAACTTGAAGCCCGAAAAACTGCACTAAGAAACTGTATCGATAGCGGCGAGCTGAGCAGTGATAAGCTGATTCAATTGATGGCCAACACCGACACTTTTCCTGACTCTTTGCTGCCCGATACCGGCGTCTCACCCGATTTTGAGCGCATGCTTTCAGCCAGCTTCATTCGTTCGGAGAATTACGGCACCCGGGCAACCACAGCGCTGCTGATTAAACATAACGGGGAAACAGAGATAGTCGAGCAGAATTACGATCAAAAGGGCACAACCGAACGCAACAGCATCCGGCTCACGCTGAAACAGACAATCAGTCAGGAATAGTCGGGCGAGTAAGCTGACCCAGACCTAAATCCATCAGCGTCTGGCGTAACTTCATATGGATCTTATCCACATTATCCATAACAATAATTTCGCTGAGCAGCTCTCTTGCCTGCTCAAAACTGATACCGCGAAGGGCAAATTTCACTTTCGGCAGATTGGTCGCGTTCATTGAGAGAACATCATAGCCCATCGCCATCAAGAGAATAGCCCCGCCGGGATCAGACGCCATCTCACCGCAAATACTCACCGACACATTCTCTTTGTGGGCTTCCAGCGCGATAAACTGCAGCGCTTTCAGAACCGCTGGATGGTATGACACATAAAGACCCGCTACCCGCGGATTATTTCGATCAACCGCCAGCAAATACTGAGTCAGGTCATTTGAACCCACAGAGATGAAGTCTACCCGACGCGCAAAACGACGCACCTGATAGACCGCAGCAGGTACTTCAATCATCACACCGATAAGCGGCTGATTGATGGAATAGCCCTCTTCTCGCAGCTCTTCCACCGCCTGAGCGATCAGTTTTTTAGAATCATCCACTTCCTGCACATTGGTAACCATAGGCAGCATTATGCGCAGATTATCTAACCCTTCTGCAGCCCTTAGCATGGCGCGTATTTGAACGATAAAGATCTCCGGGTGATCCAGCGTTATCCGGATACCCCGCCAGCCGAGAAAGGGATTATCTTCTACGATCGGAAAGTATGGCAACGGTTTGTCACCACCAATATCCAGGGTTCGCATCGTTACAGGACGAGGCGCAAAAGCCTCTAACTGTTTCCGGTAAGTATCTGTCTGATCCTGTTCACTGGGGAAAAAGTCCCGAATCATAAAAGGAATTTCAGTGCGGTAGAGGCCTATTCCTTCTGCCCCCCGCTCCAGTGAACGGGCAACATCAGTGATCAGACCCGTATTAACCCAGAGCGGCATACGATAGCCATCGGTGGTTTCCGCGGGCAGATCTTTCAGCCCCTCAAGCCCAGCATTGACCTCGTTCTCTTCGCGAATAATATCCTGATAGCATCGGGACAGATCGTCTGAAGGGTTAACAAAAACCCGACCGGAGTAACCATCGAGGATAACTTTTAATCCCTCTATGCGGGTATAAGGCAGGTCAACGACCCCCATTACCGTCGGAATACCCATAGAACGGGCCAAGATAGCGGCATGGGAATTACCCGAACCGTTCACTGACAGTAAACCTATCAATTTCTCCGTAGGCACTTCACCCAGCATGGCCGGTGTCAATTCGTCAGCAACCAGAATGGTATTTTCAGGAAACACTATTTCAGACAGCGCCGGACCCGACTCCTGCAAACAGGTCAGCATCCGCCGCCCCAGATCTCGAATATCGGTTGCCCGCTCGCGCAAATAGGGGTCATCCATCAATGAGAACTGATGAACATGCTCTCCAATGACTTTTTTCAAGGCACCCTGAGCCCAGCTACCCTGCTTAATGCGAGCGATCACCTCTCCCGCCAGTGCGTTATCATCGAGCATACGAATATACACATCGAACAGCTCACGCTCTTCACTTCGCAATCGTTTAGCCAGACTGCGCCCGACCTTTTTAATATCCCGGCGAACCTGTGACAGGGCTTTCTTGAATTTAGCGACTTCTGCTTTGATATCATCAATCTGACGATCCGGCACGCCATCCAGATCCGCCAGCGGAGTCATCACGACCGCAGGCCCTATAGCGACACCGATACAACCTGAGACCCCTTCGAACTTACGGTCTGATTCGGTCTGATTGTGCTCAGAGATACGATTAATCGAACCCGTTGCTTCAGCATGGGCGATCACCCCGGCTAACTGCGCCGACATGGTCACCATAAAGGCCTCTTCTGCCTCATCAAACTTACGGATCAGTTTCTGCTGAACCACCAATACGCCTAACAGGGTTCGGTGGTGAATGATTGGCACCCCAAGAAAAGCATGGAACTTTTTCTCGCCGGTGCCTTTTAGATAAGCAAATGCGCTGTGAATAGAGGCATTTTCAAGATTGATCGGCTCAGCACGCTTTGCCACCATTCCGACAATACCTTCACCCAGCGAGAGTGATACCTGCCCTACCGATTTTTGATTCAACCCCTGTGTCGCCATCAACACATAACGCTCACGGGCCTGATCAAGCATGTAGATAGAACATACATCTGTGCGAATGGCACGCTGCACCCGTCGGACAATAACATCCAGCACCGACTCCAGGTCCGGTGCGGCGTTAACCTCCTGCACAATCTTACGCAGCGTTTCCAACATGCAGTGCTTACTCCTTTATGTACCAGCCACCCAGGACCAGCCGTGTCAGCTTAGGCGACAGCTCACGCATCGCCTTACGATAAACATCCCGTTTAAACGCAACTACTTGCCCCAAAGGATACCAATAGCTTACCCAGCGCCAGCCATCAAACTCGGGGGAATCTGTTGAATCAATCTCTACTGCGCTGTCGTCACTTAACATTCGCAGCAGATACCACTTTTGTTTCTGTCCTACGCATACAGGATGGGAATGGTGCCTAATCATTCGTTTGGGCAGTCGGTACCGCAACCAGCCTCGGGTTACAGCGATAACCTCAACATCTTCAGGTGTGAGGCCAATCTCTTCTTTAAGTTCCCGATACATCGCCTCTTCCGGCGACTCTGACGCATTGATTCCCCCTTGAGGAAACTGCCATGCATTCTGGCCTATACGTCTTGCCCACAGCACCTGACCCATCGAGTTAGCCAGAATGATACCGACATTCGGCCTGAACCCGTCTGAATCTATCACGGTGAAGTCCTTAGAAAATCTTTTCGCTATTGTTCCATAATTTCAGGTACTTCAGCAAATAGCACGGAGAAACAATTGCCTCCTCTGCAGTGAGCCTCTATCCTAAGCGCTCTTTTTATACCCTTGGAGATGTTAAATTGAGCCTGGCAATTTTCGATCTGGATAACACCCTGCTGAATGGCGACAGTGATCACGCATGGGGCGAATTTCTTTGCGAAAAAGGGGTCGTTGACAGCGAATTCTATCGTCAGTCAAACGATTATTTTTACCAGCAGTACAAAGCAGGCACTCTAGACATCTATGAGTTCCTTGAGTTTGCACTGAAGCCACTGGCTGATAACGAGCCGCAAACACTGGCAGCGCTTCACCGGGAATTCATGGAGATAAAAGTCGCTCCAATGATGCTAAAAAAAGCGGTCACGCTGCTTCAGAAACACCGGGATCAGGGCGATTACCTACTTATCATCACTGCAACCAACCGCTTCGTTACCGGCCCGATAGCTGAGCTCTTGGGCGTTGACGACACTCTTGCGACAGAACCTGAACTGATCGATGGTCGTTACACTGGCAAGGTTGCGGGCACCCCGTGTTTCCAGGCGGGAAAAGTAGAACGACTCAGTAACTGGCTTACAGAGACTCACCACTCTTTAGAGAATAGCTATTTTTATAGTGATTCTATCAATGACAAACCACTTCTGGACCAGGTCACCAATCCGGTTGCCGTCGACCCGGATGAGCTCTTAAAGCAGGCTGCTGTAGAAAATGGCTGGCCGGTAATCAGCCTTCGCTAAAGCCGATAGCCAGGCACACTAAACAACGCTCTATGCTGATCAATAGGGCGTTTTTTGTGCCCATTAACCTCTGACTATTAACAAAATAGTCAGTTCTAATTGGTGAAATCACTATTTTACTGCAAAACTGTGGGTAAGCACTTTTAATAACCAGCAGGAGGCGAAGACGATGATACTGATTAAAGACATCATGTCTGGAAACCTTACTCCACTCACTGAAGAGATGTCTCTGCCTCAGGCAGTAGATCACCTGATGACCAGTAATATGCTCGGCCTTCCTGTAGTGGATACTAACAAACGACTCGCAGGCTTTCTTTCTGAACACGACTGTATCCCTTACCTACTAGGCGACAGCTACCATTGCGATAGCCACGTTTTAGTGAAGGATATGATGCAACGCAACCCATTAACGGTGAAACCCTCCAATACCGTACTGGAGCTGGCCCAGATAATGGCAACCAATAAACCAAAGATCTATCCCGTGGTTGAAAACGGTATTCTGGTCGGCGTGGTTAAGCGTGGGCAAGTCATGGCAGCACTCAATCAGCAACTAAAACAGTGCCGCGTGGCCTGATAGTTATGCACTGAAGAAACCACCAAGACAAAAAAATGCGCCCATGGGCGCATTTTTATTATAGTGCCGCTCTACCGCTACGGGCAGGGGTTAGAGAATCGAGTACCAATCCCCTCTATCTCTGCCAGTATCTCGTCTGAAAGCTTGAGATCGATCGAGCCGATATTACTCTTCAATTGCGCCATTGTGGTCGCACCAATAATATTGCTCCCGACAAACGGACGACCGTTAACAAATGCCAGCGCCATCTGAGCCGGATCAAGACCCTGATCCCGCGCCAGTTGTACATACGCAGCGGTCGCTTGCAGGCCCGCCTCGGTCAAGTAGCGCGAGAACCGGGGAAACTGATTAATCCGTGCCTGCGGCCCCGCACTGCCATCCAGATATTTACCGCTCAACGTACCGAAGGCCAACGGCGAGTAGGCCAGAAGATCGACCTCTTCGCGCAATAGCACCTCGGTCAGCCCCACCTCATCCTTACGGTTTAACAAGTTATAAGGATTCTGTACTGAAACCACCCTGGGCAGCCCCAGCGACTCAGCATAACTGAGAAACTTCATCACTCCCCAGGGCACCTCATTAGAGAGGCCCAGGTAACGAATCAGCCCTTCATCAACCAACTCTTTGAGCGCTTCAAGCGTTTCCAGAATGGGCGTTCCGTCCGTCTCTGGCTGATGTTGGTAATTCAGCTGACCAAAAAAGTTCGTTGTCCGTTCAGGCCAATGCAGTTGATAGAGGTCGATATAATCTGTCTGTAAACGCTGCAGACTAGCGGTGACCGCGGCTCTGATATTAGCTTTATTAAGACGCACATCCGGCCGGATATGTTGAGCCATCTCTGCGGGACCGGCCACTTTAGTGGCAATAATCAGCTGATCCCGGTTACCCCGGGCTTTTAACCAACTACCGATATACTGCTCCGTACGCCCCTGAGTTTCAGCCATCGGGGGAACGGGATACATCTCCGCCGTATCAATAAAATTGATCCCTTGAGCCACCGCATAGTCCAGCTGCTCATGAGCTTCAGCTTCGCTATTCTGCTGTCCAAAGGTCATCGTACCCAGACAGAGACGACTGACATTCAGATCACTACCACCGAGCAATTTATAGTCCATTAATCCCCCTTATCGAATCTACCTATGTAGTTGGCAACAGTCTGACAAAGTATGACTTAAGGTAATCCGTTTCTGGTATCGCCGGATGAATCGGGTGATCTGCACCCTGATGGCCCTGATCAAAGATCTGCGCCTGACGTTCGACCGTACGACTTTCTGAACGGATAATATCCACCAGCCGCTCCCGCTGCAGATGCATTGAGCAAGACGCAGAGATCAAGATGCCGCTCTTTGCCACCAACCGCATCGCCAGTTGATTAATCCGCTTATAGGCTTGCTCGCCATTGCGGATATCCTTACGGCGCTGGATAAAGCCCGGCGGATCAAGAATCACCACATCAAACTTTTCGTGTTCTTCCAATAGCATTTTACAGCCTTCAAAGGCATCGCCTTTGATCGTTGTAAAGCGCTCTGCGCCACCATTCAGAGCGGCATTCTGATCCGCCACATCCAGAGCAAACTCAGAGGCATCAAGACAAGTTACATGATCAGCCCCCGCCGCCAGCGCCTGCACACCCCAGCCACCGATATAGCTAAACAGATCCAGCACCCGCTTACCCTTCACATGCTGCTGCATCCGGGCCCGGTTGTCCCGATGATCATAGAACCAGCCGGTTTTCTGGCCTGTATGTACTGGTGCCAGAAACGGCACACCATTTTCTTCAAAGGGAACCAGCTCAGGTACCTCACCAAAGGCTACTTCAGAGTAACTTTCCAGCCCTTCAGTCTGACGCATTTTGCCATCATTGCGGAATAAAATTCCCTGAGGCTTGAAGACTTTCTCCAGCGCCGCAACGATATCCTCTTTGAACAACTCCATACCTGCGGTAGAGATCTGTACCACAAAGATATCAAAGAACCGATCGATCACCAGCCCGGACAGGCCATCGCTGTCACCGAAAATCAACCGGTAACAAGGCTTATCGAAACAAGCTTCACGCAGAGACAGAGCGATATTCAGCCGATGGATAATCAGGGAACGATCCAACGGAATCTTTACGTCGCGACTGATAAGACGTCCACAGATCAGTGTATTAGGGTTCACATAGGCAAGCCCCACCGGCTTACCACTGGAGCTCTCAACCACTACCTGCTCACCGGGCGCAAACTGCTTCAGCGGGGTCAGCTTAATGTTGACTTCGTTACTGTAGATCCAGACATGGCCACCACGAAGACGCTTATCAGCACCGGGATTCAAACGTAATTGTTGCAAAGAAAGTTACCTTCAAGGTTTCATTTAATTAATCGGACATAGCACAGTATAGTGATAGTCCAGAAAACAGAAAGCCCCGCCAGTGGCAGGGCTTAGCGGCCAACACTTAGCAATCAGCTTTCGGCTTCGCACAACTCAGCATAGCCATCAGCATCCAGCAGGTTTGCCGTTTCAGATACATCTGACAGACGAATCTTAATAAACCAGCCATCACCATATGGATCACTGTTTACCAATTCTGGAGAATCTTCCAGCTCTTCGTTGACTGCAACGATCTGGCCGCTCAGGGGCGCATAGATGTCAGAAGCCGCCTTTACAGATTCAACCACACCAATATCATCACCTACAGCGAAGTCGGCATCCACATCTGGAAGCTCAACAAACACTACATCGCCCAGAAGATCCTGGGCATGATCGGTAACACCAATAGCAACCACGCCATCACCTTCATCACGGATCCATTCATGGCTGGCAACATACTTCAGATCACTTGGGATATCGCTCATTATTCTCTTTCCTACAGTGAGAGTTTATGAAAACACTTTCTCGCCATTACGCACGAATGACGGTTTAACCACTTTTACTTCTACCAGTTTGCCACGCATATCTACATGACATGTATCAGCAACATCAGCTGATACACGGGCCATCGCTATGGAACAGCCCAATGTTGGAGAGAAAGTACCACTGGTGATTTCACCCGCTTCCTCGCCATTTATAACAACTTTCTGGTGACTACGCAGCACACCGCGGCTCTCCAGCACGAGACCAACCATCTTCTCCTGAGCGCCGGCTGCACGTTGTTTTTCCAGCGCGCTACGGCCAATAAAGTCACGACCCGCTGGCTCCCATGCGACAGTCCATCCCATGTTAGCAGCCAGTGGTGAGACTTTCTCGTCCATATCCAGACCGTATAAGTTCATACCGGCCTCCAGACGCAACGTATCCCGCGCACCCAGACCACATGGCGTAACACCCGCATCAAAAAGCGCCTGCCAGAAGTCTGCAACATACTCTTCCGGCACCATCACCTCAAGCCCGTCTTCGCCAGTATAGCCTGTTCTGGCAAAAAACCAGCCTTCAGACTCAACTCCCTGAAAGGGTTTCAAATCATCAATCAGTTTGACCCGGGACTCACTCAGTATCGACTCGACTTTTGCCAGTGCATTCGGCCCTTGAATCGCCACCATCGACAGCTCAGGACGCTCGGTCAGAGCAACGCTGTCAAACTGTGCCGTGTGATCTGCCATCCAGCGAAGGTCTTTCTCACGGGTCGCACAGTTAACGACTATGCGAAACCACTCACCGGTAACATCGGGATCGGTCATCAGGTATACGATCAGGTCATCAACAACCCCACCCGTCTCATTCAGCATCCCGCTATAGAGCGCTTTGCCCTGCTGCTGCAACCGGACAACATCATTCGCCAGCAGGTACCGCAGGTACTCTTTACTGTCAGCTCCAGTCACATCGACCACCGTCATATGAGAGACATCAAACATACCGGCATCGGTACGTACTTTATGATGCTCTTCGACCTGTGATCCGTAATTAATAGGCATTTCCCAGCCGCCAAAACCAACCAGCCTGGCATTCATCTGCTGGTGCTTTTCGTATAGTGCGGTTTTCTGTCCCATACTCTGTAACTCTTTTATCCTGAGCAATCTTCGATCACTCTGTACTGGCACTGTTAATTATTATTTTCAGTACTGCGCTTTGAGGCTTCAACTGAAAAGGGCAGATAATGTATATAGATTCACCGGTCAGTGCAAATTTTGCCCAGCTTTTCCCCTGCGACATTAGTTCTAACCCCATGAGACCCTGTCCTAAAGGACAGATCGATGGGGCAGGTTAATCTCTGATCGGTCGACGCGCCAATCGTGGCACATTCCCACTCAACCCCATCGCCTGTTGAACCAGATGATTTTTAACCGGCGACAAACTATTCATCAAACTCATACCACTATTACGCAGCAACCTTGCCAGCGGTTCTTTAGAATTAAATAATTGCTTAAAACCTTCCATTGTCGCTGCCATCTGCAGGTTTTCACTCCGGCGTGCCCGCTGAAAACGACGTAGATGAAACGCAGTGTTCCACTGCGCTCCTTTCTCAAGACCATCCAGTAACGTTTCAGCCAACGCTGCGGCATCCATCAACCCTAAATTAACGCCCTGTCCCGCTAAGGGGTGAATGGTATGAGCGGCATCACCAATCGCGGCAAAACCGTCTTTTACATACTGTCGGGCATGTCGCTGGCGCAATGGAAAGACAAAACGCTTATCCGTTTGTAGCACCTTACCTAAACGAGATTCGAACGCCTGCTCAACGGCCTGACAGAAAGCAGTATCATCCAGGTTCATCAACGTCTTAGCGTGATCCGGCGAGGTTGACCAAACGATAGAGCTTAGGTTGTCCTCGGGCAACGGCAGGAACGCCAGCGGGCCATCATCGGTAAAACGCTGCCAACAGGTGGCTTTATTAGGTTGTTCAGTGGTTATTGTTGTCACGATGGCATGGTGGCCATAGTCCCATTCCCACATGCCGATACCGGCTAGGCGACGGGTATTCGACAGGGCTCCATCGGCTGCAACGACACAGCGCACCTGAAGCTGTTCACCATTGCTCAGCGTCAGCCGCCGCTGGCTATCATCATCCGCCTCTGAAAGCTCAGTAATCTCTACGCCAGTACTAAATTCAACATTTGTCTGACCCGCTACCTGTTGAGATAGCGCGGACTGAGTCACCCGATTTTCAACAATATGGCCCAGACAGGGTTCGTGTAACTCGGTGCAGTCAAAACGAATCTGGCCGGTACCTTCACCATCCCAAACATCCATCGCCCGATAGGGCATCAGACGCATCTGTTGGATCTGATCCCAGACACCGGCAACCGTCAGCACCTGTTGTGATGCCACCGTTAAAGCACTCACGCGGGAGTCATAACCCGTAGCACGCTGGGAAAGCTCCCAGGCCAACGCTTGCTGCGGATCGATATCCCGGCTTTCGAGTATTCTGATATTCAAACCACTGTCCGCCAGCAGTGCAGCCAACGTCAGCCCGACCATACCGGCTCCGACAATTACCAGGTCTGTCTCGATCTGTTGACTCATTTGATTCCTCTATACAGACATAAGTACTGACATAAGCGCAGAACGAACATCAGCGCAGATCCGGCGTAGGCTGATCCAGCCCCATCGCGCTGCGGGCAAAAACAGTTTTAGCCAATGGACAGACATCCAGCAACTGCAAACCGGCGCTGCGTCCCAGCGCCAGCAATGGATTATTATTAGAAAACAACCGCATGGCTTTATCGCTAAAGCCGATAGTCTTCTGTTGATCATTACGAACCTGTTCGGCAAATCGGCCAAGGTGATCGATATCGCCCAGATTAACACCCGCTTCCCGCGCCTGAATCAATTCGGCAGCCAGTGCAACCACACCCCGTAGCGCGAGGTTATAACCCTGTCCGGCAATCGGGTGCAATGCATGGGCCGCATTGCCCAACACCACCAGCCCTCTTCGGACCTGCTCATCGGCAACACTGAGCTTCAAAGGGTAACTAAAACGCTCTCCAACCTTAACAAACTGACCGGCACGATAACCAAAGCGCTCATGCACTCGGGCAATAAATTGCTCATCCGAGAGTTGCATAATTTCATCAATCTGCTCATCAGGCACCGTCCAGATCAACCCCATACGATGGCTAACACCGGTTGAATTCCTATCGCCTGCCGGCAGTTCTTCTAGGGGTAATACCGCCATCGGCCCGGTATCGGTGAAACGTTCATAGGCGACATTGTTGTGGTTAGTTTCAGGACTAATATTAGTAACCACCGCATGCTGTTGATAGTTCTGCTGCTGATAGCCGATACCCAATTGCTCACGCAGATCTGATCGACCACCATCGGCCATCACCACCAACTCAGCCGTCAATTGATGCTCGTCACCCTCAGCGGTCAGCGAGACGGCCATCCGTTCTTGCTGATAACTCACACCACTGACCTCTGCCGGGCAGATAAAATCGATGAAACTGGCATCGTCCTGCGACAAGCGACTCAACAGTACCTGCCCCAGCCAATGGTTTTCGACCACATAGCCCAAGGCTGCTACCTGCTCGTCCGCCGCATTTAGTCGCGCAGCGCCAAACCGCCCTTTGTCTGACACATGAATATCGGTAATAGGACACAAGTGCTCACGCAGCTGATCCCAGATTCCTATCTGCTCGTAAATCAGTCGGCTACCGTAAGCCAGGGCAGTCGCCCGGGCGTCGTAACTGGGCTGGTATTCCAAACTACCCTTATCGGGCAAAGGAAAAGCTTCAACCACCGCGATGGATAAGCCCAACCGCTTACCGGCAGGAATCAGCGCAGCCGCCAGACTGGCGCCTACCATACCGCCACCAATGATCAGGATGTCGTAATGAGGTTTTATAGTAGCTTTCATACAATCAGCGATTTCATATTTATAACAGCTCAGCGCGCCATCAGGGCTTCAATCTCAGCCACAGTTTTCGGTACACCTGCGCTGAAGTTTTCACACCCCTCTTCTGTGACCAGCATATCATCCTCAATACGGACACCTATGCCTCGCCACTTTTCATCAACCAACTCATTCTGTGGTGAGATATAGATCCCCGGCTCCACGGTCATAACCATTCCCGCTTGCAGAGGCCGCCAGTCACCATCGACCTTATAATCACCCACATCATGCACATCCATACCCAGCCAGTGACCGATACGGTGCATATAGAATGCTTTGTAAGCACCGGTGTCTATCAGGCCTTCAATATCACCTTTCAGCAGTCCCAGATCCACCAGCCCCTGGGTTAAGACCTCAACCGATATGTTATGAATTCTTATCCAGGGAACCCCTGGACGAATGGCATCGATACAGGCCTGCTGCACCTGTAACACTAGCTCATAAATCGCTTTCTGTTCCGTGCTGAATTTTCCTGATACAGGAAAAGTCCGGGTAATATCACCGGCATAATATTCAAGTTCACAACCCGCATCGATCAGCACCAGATCGCCATCTTTCAGCACATCCCAATTCTCGGTGTAGTGCAAAACGCAAGCGTTATCACCGCCACCCACAATAGAGGAATAGGCCGGCTGACGACAACCATTCACAGCAAAATGATGGGTAATTTCCGCTTCTAACTGATACTCAGTTAAGCCCGGCTTACACTGCTGCATCGCCCGAACGTGGGCCTCCGCAGAGATCCGACCCGCTTCGCGCATCATCTCTACTTCATCCTCCGCCTTAAATAAACGCATCTCGTGCAGCAGATGGTCGAGCATCACAATTTCGCCGGGGGCGACAGCCCCCATACGGGCCTGCTTGCGGATACTGTTAAGCCAGTCACGTACCTGAGCGTCCAGCGCTTCATCTGTACCAATCGAATAATAGAGACGTTCAGAGCCCTGCAATAGCTGCGGCACTCGCTCATCAATTTCAGCGCAGCCGTAAGCCTGATCCACGCCGTACTGATTACAGACACCTTCAGGCCCGGCACGATAGCCGTTCCAGATCTCCATCTCCGGATCACGAGCCCGGCAAAACATCACCACTTGCCCTTCATTACGTCCAGGAATCAGTATTAACAGCGCATCCGGCTCATTAAAACCGGTGAGATAATAGAAATCGCTATCCTGACGAAACGGATATTCCACATCCCGGTTTCGGGCCACCTCTTTCGCAGAAGGAATAATGGCCACACTTCCGGGGCTCATCTGATCCATCAGCTGCTGGCGACGGGCGGCAAAACTAGACTGACTGATTCGCATATCCGCAGTTACTCCCTGCTCAGTGTAAAGTCGCATCCGGCGCAGCATCTTGCTGCGCCGGCTGTGGATTAAACTCAGTGAAAATCATCATCGATGACACCCGAATATATTCCTGAAGCTCCATCAAATCAGACTCGCTATCCTCACCAGCCTCAGGCGCCAGTTCAATTTGAGCGATCTGTTCCATATCACCCAGTGCTTCTTTCATGTCATCGGTCAAAGATTCATTGGTATGTCCACCTTGTAAACCAAAGCCGGTCAGGAAACCCTGGCACCAACTACCCATCGCCTCGGCACGTTCTGAAAGGGCCAGGTCATCATCAGGTAACATCAGCTGAAAACCAAAATCTACCTGTTCTAACTGAGCCAGAGCCCCATCGTAGAGATCGGTCAGTGCCAGCTTAGACGACTCATGACGATAATCAGTGATATCGGTTAGTTCAGCAGCCAGTTTTAACCAGGCTTCATGACCGAACCGGGCGCCTGCAGACAGATAACCACACAACAGGCCGTGCAACTCTGCAGCACTGCTGGTCATACTATCTTCTGCAATCAACATATCGCAGATCTCATAATACTCAGGGATAAAGTCTTCTGGGGACTGGGTTTCAGACATGACGGAGCTACTCTATATAGGCTTAACTTTTATGGATTCATATCCTAGCACTTCAACCAGAGCTGCACCACGAAACAGCGCTCGATTACCAGCCATTTTCCGCTTATTATACTGACTCTGATAACTAGGCCTGAATGCTATGTCTGAGCACGCATTAGAAACACTGGAACAACAGATCAATGAGCTAATCCTGCACTGCCAGCAACTTAAGCAGGCAAACCAGGGTCTGCATCAGCAAATTGCCGAGCTACGTGAAGAACGTAACCAACGCCTGCAGGTTACGGGTAAAACAGATCAGAAAATTGAAGCGATGATCAGCCGCCTTAAAACACTGGAGCAACAGGCATGAGCAACTCTCCCCGCAATATCTCAGTGTCTCTGATGGGTAAAGAGTATGTGGTCGCCTGCCCCGCTGAAGCGGAACCCGAGCTACTCAAAGCAGCTGCTTACCTCGACCAGAAAATGCAAGAGATCAAAGCCAGCGGTCGGATAATAGGCACGGAGAAAGTTGCCGTGATGGCCGCTCTGAATATCGCTTATGAGCTGCATAACAATCAGACATCGGAACAGCAGGCTATCAGCAATCGTCTGGGGCAGCTGAGCCAACTGATCGAAGCCGCTCTACCCAACTCAAAAACGGCCGCCAGTTAACAGGGTTTAATCGCGCAGTCACTCCAAATAAATGCGGAAAACTTCGCCAGGGTGTGAATATTTTTCATCAAAACCAATAACCATTTATTTTCAATGGTTTAATTAAAACCGCCTATTTTTCAATTAGCACAGTTAAGTTTAAATTCAAGGCTGACTTTCGATTTTTGACCAGTATAATGGCAACAGCTCCCTGAGGTTATTGGTAGTCTGGTTAGTCCCTTGAGCCGATAATCACACTTTTGGAAGTTTCCAGGTTAAATGATGTGCATGTCCGCCAGACGGAAAGCCTAATTTTTTCCGGAGGCTACCACCTTGAACCTTCGGGTTCAGGGCCGATACCAGCGCCGTAACTTTGGGGAGTCTTTTATCTTTTCTTATATATCCTTCCTATGACCCAAGCCACTGATTTTAAACAAAGTCTTCGTCGCAAGATGCGTAAAGCCCGCCGTTCCATTAAACCGGCACAGCAGCGACAGCACGCACAAGGCTTACTCTCGACCCTAAAACGACTCATTCAGTTCCGTCGCAGCCAGAATATTGCTCTGTACCTGCCCAGTGACGGTGAAATCAGTCCTGAAGAGGTCATCGATTACTGTCGAAAATTGGGCAAACAGTGCTATCTCCCGGTGCTTCACCCTGTCCGTCACAACCGTCTCTGGTTTATTCCGTACAACAAAGATACCGTTCTGATTAACAATATTTATGGTATTAAAGAGCCCTCATTAATCAATGCACCCCGCCGTCCGGCCTGGGCTCTGGACCTGGTTCTGCTACCGTTGGTTGCTTTTGATGAAGAAGGTGGACGACTAGGAATGGGGGGCGGCTACTATGACCGGACTTTTGCATTTAAGCAGGGATGGCGCAAGAGTGGTGGAACCAGCCTGATTGGACTGGCACATGATCTACAGAAAGTAGAACAGTTAAAAACAGAGAGCTGGGATATTCCACTCGAAGGTATTGCAACCGAAACGCGTTTCTACCGCGCTATTCGGTAACTAAACCCTATCGATTAGAGATCTATCCCTTAAAAACCTGTCCAACAAGAGATACAAACTCAATATCTGCATTACTTACACCGGTAAATACAGTACCCAGTACAAACACGGCGATCAGAACAACAACAAGATCCGGCCCTTTTTTCATTTTCTCTGCTCAAATACTACGGTTAGTTAGGTTGACAAAAACGGCGCTCAGTTTTCCATAACTCAAATAATTTGCAAGTATTTTCCGCTACTTATAAGCACTTTATCGACAAATACGTTAAAACTTTAACAAAAGACCCTGTTTTTCGGTTAAAAGTTCCATTAATTGTAAAATAATTACAAAAAAGCAGGGAATACCGTTAAAACAAACGGCATCGTCGCCATTGAGATAAGAATTTGACCCGTAATAATTGCCGCCATAAGTTGGGCATCACCGCCTAACTGCCGCGCCAGCACATAGGCAGTAGATGCCGTGGGCAGCGCACTAAACATCAACAACACTTGTGCAACTATTACTGACTCAACAAACAATCCGCAAATCACCAGCATCAGGCAGGGAAACAGCAGCAGTTTCACAGCACTGCTATAGATCACGGAGCCACTCGTTTTGCGCAACGCTGTAAGGTTTAATCCAGCACCCACCGCCAGCAAACCCAGAGGCAATGCAATACCACTCAACAACCCGGCAACTGACGCCAGCGCCCAGGGGAGACCCACTCCCGAAATATTCAGAGAGATCCCCACCACACAGGCGATAATCAGAGGGTTTTTGACTAAAGCCAACAATGCACTCAACAGCCCTGCTTCTTTCCGGGTATAGAAACTGAATATCAGCACACAAAGCAGGTTCAGCAGAGGCACCATAACAGCCATAACCACCGCAGCAACTGCGAGCCCTTCATCACCAAACAACGCAGCGCTCGCCGCCAGACCAACATAGGTATTAAAGCGCATCCCTCCCTGATAAACCGAGGTAAAGCTGCTATTCGCCAACGGCTTTACCCATTGCACAAAAACCAACAGACTGGTACCGGCCGTCAATAGCAGAACCACCGCCAAAGCGACTTCGTCAATCGGTACTGCCCCCACATCAGCGAGACTCAATTTATAAATAAGTAGCACTGGAAATAACAGAAAATAGATCAGTTTTTCTGCGGGCTCCCAGAACCCGTCGCCGGGAAACCCCATTCGTCGAATCGCATGTCCGACACAAAGCAGCGCAAAAATCGGCCATAATGCCGTGAGAATCTCGTTCATCTGTGTGTATAATCCAAATTAGGCTGCGAAAGCGGCAATTGAGCTGGCATCAACGGGGACAGTGATACCAGCACGGATATTCTATACAGGAGCAGGCAATAATGACATCTCTCGTACTTACAGTGATCGCCCCGGATAAGCCCGGTCTGGTTGAGCAACTGTCCCAAACAATCGTTAGTCACGGCGGTAACTGGCTGGAAAGCAGCATGTCACGCCTGGCGGGGAAATTTGCCGGCATACTGATTGTGTCGGTACCGACAAACAAAACTGAAGCATTACAGGATGCCCTGCAGGCACTCGAGTCTCAGGGCCTTAAAGTCGTGGTTGAACGCAGCCAGGAGCTAGCCGACGAAGCTCAGGGCAGTAGCATCTCTCTGGAATTAATCGGCCACGATAAGCCAGGCATCGTGCGGGATATTTCCCATGCACTGAATCGCTTCAACATTAATGTAGAGCGGCTATCAACTGAATTGGTCAGCGGATCAATGTCAGCAGAAGAGTTATTCAAAGCTGAAGCGGACCTTACCGTGCCAGCCAATGTCGATCTGGATGACCTACAACAGTCGCTGGAAGATATAGCCAGTGATCTGATGGTTGATATCACCCTTAATTGATCGATGGTTGAAAAACACAAGTACAAAAGAAAACCCGCATCTTGCGGGTTTTTTTATGCCTGATTCTTTAACTGGTTGAGAACTTTGACAGCAACTCCTGCTGCCGACGGGACACCTCAAGCAGCTCATGACTACTGGACGCAGCGCTTTCTGCCCCCTTCGATGTTTCAGCAGCAGCGGTGCTGATAGACACCAGCGTCTGGCTCACCTCAGCGACGGCGTCAGTCTGTTCACTGGCAGCCGTTTCAATAAAGGTATTCAGATCCCGAATATGGGCTACTGCATCATTCATTGCGCCTAGAACCTCCTGAGAACGTCCCGCCTGCTCAACGCAGTTCTGGGTTTGCTGATAACTCTGATCCATAACCTCCGATACTCGGGCAATAGCATTCTGCATATTTCCCACCATGCTCTGAATATCCTGCACTGAATCCCGGGTACGCCCGGCAAGTGCCCTCACCTCGTCAGCAACCACGGCAAAACCCCGTCCTTGCTCACCGGCACGGGCGGCTTCAATTGCAGCATTCAGAGCCAACAGGTTGGTTTTATCAGCGATATCCTGAATCGTTGTCAGTATCATAACGATCTGCTTGCCAAACGCCGACATCTCCTGACTGACCCCCATCGCCTGATCAATCCCCTGCGCCTGGGTTTCAATACTGGTGACCGTTTCCAGCATCTGCTGACTCACATCGGAACTCAGCGACTCAAATTCATGTACGGCGTTCAGGGTGGTTTTACTATGCCCGGCCACTTCAGCCACGCTGTGTTCCATTTCAACGGCAGCCGAAGAAGTCTGCTCCAACTGCATACTCTGCATATTCATCGACAGGGTAGTCTGCTCACTAATGGCCGCATTTTTATTGGCAACATTTGATAACCGCTCGGCACCCTCTGCAACCTGCTGGAGAATATCTTTAAGACCACTCACGACTTCATTCAAATAAGTACTCAGATCACCAAACTCATCCTGCCGGCTCACTTCAAAGGTCACATTGAGATCGCCCTGGCGGACCGCACTCAAACGCTGATGAATATGCGCCAGCGGCATCCGAATGGTTTGTACCAACAAGGCAGCAACCAGCAATGCAAAAATAACGGCGCCTATCGACAACCCGACAATCAACCAGCGACCGAGAGACACTTCCTGACGGGCCTGGTCCTGTGCCTGATTAAGAATCTGATTATTCTCATCAACAAAACTTTCGACCGCAGAACGGGTCTCAGCAATCAATTTGTAAGTCTGCTGCAGACGCAAAGCCTGAGCGCTCTCAGCTGCACTCATTGCACGCAGATGGGCGATCAGCCCGTCGTCTCCGTAAAATTGCTGCTCAATCCCATTGATATCATCCTCATAGGCACGGAACGCACCTCCCAGTCGAATAATATCCTCATACCCTTTGCGAATATCTCCCTGCTTGGTTTTCAGAAGTTTTTCTAGTCGGGAAAGGCTTTTAGTACGACTGAAATTCATCAGACGAGAACGGAATATGCCCAGCGTTTTAGCTAACTTTTTACCCGCCTTTGCAACAGGAGTACCGGCATGATCAACCTGCAATTTACTCAACGCGCCTGAGAGAGTGTTATCCAGCTTCCGAACTTTAATATCCGCATCAATAATATACCGTTCATTGTCGAGTATATTTTTTCGTTCCGTCAGCACCGCATCTGCCTGGGAAAAATACTGATCGACTAACGCGCTAATTTTATTCAAGGAGGTCATCAGAACCGGATTATCTGAGACCCGTTTCGCTAATAGCTGCTGATCCGCTTTGAACTGTTCAAGCTGCTGATCAAAGGACTTACGTTGCAGGCTCAGCTCTCTAACCTGTCGTTGTGACAAGGCAGCAAATAGCTCCTGATTAGCATCCTCCAATCGGACTAACTGTCGTAAGCCATCGGTCAGCGAAGGCACAACATTCTGGGTAACATTCTCAAACTTCTGAGAAATCAATTGAATGACACTAAAGCCGCCCGCACCCACTACGATGATGAAAACCACCATCAGGGCGAAACCAACCGTCATTTTATGGGTGATATTCAGTCTCATCAGTACTCCAAAAGTCCGTTTCTAATCAAAAACTTGCTACTAGGTCATCGCTTGGGTCATCGCCCTTTACCCGACCAAGTTACTCCGTTATTCAACTAAGGTCTCACTCTCTCCCCTCAACTTGGGTAATAAAATTACAAAAAAACCCGCCGGGGTCATCCCAGGCGGGTTTCAGTAAAACGTTTAGTACATTAGCCGCGCTGTGACAGCATCTGCTCAGCACGGTCACAGGCTTTACGCACCTGATTCGGAGCAGTACCACCGATATGATCACGGGCACTGACGGAACCATCCAGTGTCAGTACATCAAATACATCAGCGGTGATCTGATCAGAGAATTGTTGCAACTCTTCTAATGTCATCTCACCCAGGTCTTTATTCTGCTCGATGCCATAGGCAACCGCTTTACCGACAATCTCGTGGGCATCACGGAACGGAATACCTTTACGTACCACATAGTCAGCCAGATCGGTTGCAGTAGAGAACCCGCGCAGCGCAGCTTCACGCATATTTTCACGCTTAGCTTCGATAGCAGGCACCATATCGGCAAACGCCCGCAGACAACCTTTTATCGTATCGATCGCATCAAACAGCGGCTCTTTATCTTCCTGATTGTCTTTGTTGTAAGCCAGCGGCTGAGACTTCATCAGCGTCAGCAATGACATCAGATGGCCATAGACCCGGCCACTCTTACCCCGCACCAGTTCAGGCACATCCGGGTTTTTCTTCTGCGGCATAATAGAAGAACCGGTGCAGAAACGGTCCGGCAGGTTGATAAAGTTAAACTGCGCTGAAGCCCACATCACCAAC
>JAIBDA010000050.1 GCA_024679635.1 Amphritea sp.
CTTTACCTCTATAGGACAGATGTTTAGAGGAGAAAAAGGCGGATTCAAAATCAAAATCAGATTTTGATGCTTGCTTATACCCCCAATGAATCGTTGGTTCCAGAGCCGAAGGTGATATATATCAAGCCATGGTTGTGCAGAGTAGGTACTCTGTTAAACAGAGATAAACAGAGGTGAAAGAGATGATTTCGAAGTTTTCCGATCTGCTGGATATGGTCGCTAAAGAAGATGAACCCCAGCGCTTACTGATGCTTTTTGCAAAGGCTGAAGGTGGTTCATCAAATCCGAAGAAACAACGTAAAAAGCAGCGTGGCACTATCGAGCCTGTTATGTGTGTAGATAAACTACCAGAAGAAATCGAGTCTTTTACTCAGCTGGTTGCTGAAGCGGATAATATTTCTAACGAGTGGAACTTCATTATTGTTGCTGGTCTGGCTGGCGAGAATGGCAAGGCGCCTACGACTGAAGATGCAGATCCATATTTGAACAAGATGGCAAACGGCCTGGCGATGGGCGAAGATCTGTCTCGTTATCTGATTTTTGACCGGAATGAAGATCCGATCTTGATGGGAGAGAGTGATTAACTGAGATATTAAAAAAGCCCCAATGGGGCTTTTTTTTGTTTCTGCAGAATAAAAAAGGACCACTTAAGTGGCCCAAAGACGTCTCGTTTTGACCTAAACGGTCCCGAATGAACGAGTGCTTTTAAAACTTTGTTTGGCAAACATCTTTGCTTTCCGGTTCTTAAACCAGGCAGAAATTGATGCGCCAAATTCTGCCAGAGCTTCTCCGCGAAGTGCGTGGGCCTGACCAATGTAGTAGTCGGTATCGATGTTATTGTGCTGATCTAATTTAAGGTTTACGTCATGATTTTGCATTTTCACACCAAGAAATATTTAACTAACATCGTAATTTTTACGGCGGGTAATCTACGACTCAAGCCGTTAACTTAGTATTGGGTTGTCTCTAACCCCGGTTAAAACGGAGAGTTTAAGCTAGATCGCCTCTGATTTGAGGGCTATACTAAGGTCGCATTAATTATAAAACAAACGACAGTTTTTCAGGCTAACAGTGAGTTATTTTCACTTATGAGGTGCTTATCAGACGCTTGCCCCCTTTAAACGCCCTGCGTAGTTTTGAGTCCGCAGCCCGGCTGGGTAGCTTTAACCAGGCAGCAGAAGAATTGTTTGTCACCCCTTCTGCTATTAGCCATCAGATAAAGTCTCTTGAGGCGTTTCTGGGATTAAAGTTGTTTCAGCGCGAGAAGCGGCAGGTTCAGATCACCGTTGCCGGTGAAAAGTATCTGGTGGCTGTCTCCCACGCACTGGATGAGCTGGATGCGGCGACCCGGCGTTTGATCTCTGCACCGAATACCAGTTCGCTGACCTTTGAAGCACCTCCGGCGTTTCTGAGCCGCTGGCTGATGCCGAAAATAAAAGATTTTCAGGCACTCTACCCGGATATCGAGCTACGTCTGAGTACGGGTTCAGTCAATAAGATCGATTTTGATCACAGTGATCTGGATATGGCTGTGTATTTTGGCGATCTGCCGGACGATGCTGATGTAGAGGTTCACCTGGTTCATCGGTCAGTGGTCGTTCCGGTCTGCAGCCCCCGGAAAATGGAAGAAGATCAAATTGAATCTCTCTCTGATCTGCTTAAGCAGCCGCTGATTCATGTGACTAGTCGTCGTAATGAATGGCAGCGGTTACTCCATAAGTCAGGGGTCAGCATGACCGGAGGAGAGAAAGGCTTATCCTTTTCCAGTACTCAGCTGGCACTGGGTGCTGCTCTGGAAGGCCTGGGTATCGCATTATCGGATAAAGCCCTGATTAGTCGTGAATTACAGTATGGTCAGTTGGTCGTCCCAGTGGAGGCTGAGTTGCTGACGGGCAAAGCGTTTTATCTGATTTACCCAAAAAACCGCCAGATTACCTACGGTATGCGGGTGTTCCGTGAGTGGTTGTTGGGGGTCATGGGGCTGACAGAGCAGGACGGCTAGACTACTGCCCGGCGCTTTCGGCGCGCGGGCAGTGATCGTTTAGTAATAAGTCCCTATAGAACAGGTGCTTATAGGATATACAGGATAGCAATGGTTTAGAAACGGGTGGATAAAACCAGATTCAAGGCGTCGCTGCTATCGCCGGCGTAATCTTCTTCTCTGACCAACTCGACAATGAGTTCAGCATTTTCATACAGCTCCCTGGACGCGCCCAGAGTTACCCGGGAGTGGGCAAACAGGTTGTCACCGGTATCGGTTAGCTGTTCACCATCTGCGGTTTTACTGTAGCCCAGAGATAAATTGCCCGGAGCGCCCATCAGTTCAGTGGCGTAATCGGTACTGACGTGCCAGGCAGACAGTTCTGGAGAGCCCGCTAACTCATCAAATCCCGCTGTTTTCAGGTATTCCGCAGAGAGTGACAGATCGTTTATCGCATAACTTAGATTGATACGTGAGGCACTGACTTTGTCATCACCAGTCAGGCTGTCAGCCTGAAAGGGCTCAGTATTGCGGATATTGTTGAGGTAGCCGACGCCAATCGCAAAGCCGTTATCAAAGGTCAGCTCAGCATTGAGTCCCAGATTGTCTACCTTGCTTTCATCGCTCTGACCTTTAAACAGATAACCTCCGGCGCTGAACATCCCCTGACTAAAACCCAGAAACAGCAGGTCATCGGTGTTATCGGTGAGATCGTCGGTCAGCGGATCTGACCAGGCGTTGCCGTTGATGACTGCAAAGGGTATCGCTGTGCGACCGGCCACCAGTGCCCATGGGCTCTCTTCCGAGCTGATAGTTACAATAGCTTCATCAACAAACAGATCCTGATCTTCTCCCTCATCTTCATATTTAAGGGTCGTCGAGAGCGCCATATACTGATTGACGGTAGCGTCTATGGTGAGCTCAACACTATCAACATCCAGATCATTTTCGTTACTGCCGTCAGCTTGTTCAGAAGCGGTTGCGAGAAACTCAGCACTACCGCTGAGAGTCACTGGACTGCGGTTGTTGTTGATACTGATCTGCTCTGTCATGGTGTCGCTCAGCTGGGATTCGAGCTGCGCTATACGCACTTTTAGTATGCTGAGTTCAGATTGCAGATCACTTGCCTGTACCGTTGGTGTAGTGGCGACCGCTGTAGTGATTAGGGATGCCAGTAGGGTGTTTTTCATTGTGTTTCCTTAGTTATGGGTAGTAAGTGGCACCCGCGAAAAGGCACAGAAGCGGGCTTCTGGTCTGTTCATGGGGGCTGTTGTAAGCGTTAAGCTGGGTGTTAGAAAGGGAGTGTGGTCAAGTGATTATCCCAGGCGGTTGCAATGGTCGAGGGCAGACGCACTGTTGTCCCGCGTTGAAGGTTATGTCGAAGGCAGCGACCGGTGCCTGCACTGATAATAAATTCAGCACTATTGTTGGTTGCCGCCAGGCCGCAGCCATCCCGGCTCTTGATAGAGGAGATAAATTGGTTCTCATGCAGATCCCAGAAAGAGATCAGATCCCCCCGGGGCGCTGATACCGCCGCGAAGCGGCCACTGTGATCAATCCTGGCGCTGCCGCAGTAACCTTTCATTGCCAGATTAACCGCTGGTGGTGCGTGCAGTAGTTCAATCGGCTGCCCCGGTTGGTGCACCGCCACCAGCGGCAGGTTGTGACCCTTTTCGCCCTGATACTGCAGGGCGATAACCGTTGTGCCCTGCGGATTGGTATCGATATGGCGGATGCTCAGCTGGTGCAGATGCGCGGGCAGCTGCTGCTGTTCCAGGCGCTTCCCCGTGAGAATATCCAGCCGCAGCAGCGAGGGTTGCATGCTGTCCAGGTTGAGTTTCTCCCGTCCATGATTCGGGTGGGTTAGAATACCGCCGTTGGCAACGGTTAGTACTGAGCTTCCCGGTTGTTGCACCAGCTCATGGGGGCCTATGCCATAACTGGGGTAATCGGCGATAATCGGATAGTTTGCCCCAAGGGCACGGATCACCACCCGGCCCTGTCCACTGCTGATCTCATTTTCCGTGGTAATAAGCCAGCGGCCATCTTCCGAGAAAATACCGTGGCCGAAAAAGTGTCGTCCGCTCCCCGCATTAATCCGTTTAACCAGACGCTGCTGGCGATAATCAACCAGATCAATAAAGCGGCCAGGCCGCCGCGCTATGCAAGCCAGTAGCGGTAAATGCGGGTGTACCTCGGTATGATGCGCCCGCCCCGGCAGTAGATGATCCAGCATCACCTCCCCCTGTTGCCCGATGAGGTAGAGGTGGAACTGTCCGGCGCTGTCCTTGGCGGCTGAGGCAAACATCGGTTTTGCTGAGCGGTTATCGTCATCCGCGGCCAGCGTTAGCGAGGGTAGCAGCAGGGTACTCCCCAGCAGCTGGCAGAAACGACGGCGATTAATCTCCATCACGGCTGTTGAATCCCAGTTGAATCTCCAGTGTTAGCATCTCTGCCGTCAGTCCCCGGTCGAGCTGCTGGAGTGCGTCGCTTATCTGGAGTAACTGGTCGACTGTTGCTGACTGATACAGGCTGGTGATCAGTGGGGCTTGCACGGTTTTGAGCTGCTGTTCGATACGGTTGAACAGGATGCTGATATTATCCGCCTGAGCAGCTCTTCCCTGCTTCCGTAGTAGACTGTCGACGCTGTTTGTGGTGCCCGAATAGAGGTGTCGGATACTGGCAATGTTGAGCTGAATGTTGCGTAGCGAGCGCTGACTGCGCCAGGATTCGCTGCGCTTTGGCCGCACTTGGCCACCCCCCAGCGGTCGGAGGATTTTCTGATCGCGGATCGCCTCAATGGGTTCGATTAGCGATTTCATCAGATCTACAGCCGCTTCCTGATGGCTGTCGTAATAGCTGTTCTGGCTACCGGCAATAGACAAAGAGTTACTGTAACCATTGTTCCACTCATCCAGGGTTGCCCGGCTGTTTATCGCTATGTACGTGGCGATGGTCTGGCTTAGCTGGCACCGATAGCTGTTGTTGGTTAGCTGATGCAGTGAGCTGGTAAACAACAGGCGCTCCAGGGCTGGCAAGCCTTTGACCCCGATACTGGCTTTGTAGAGATAATCTGTACTGAGGGTGTCTGGATTTCCTTGTTGCAGCAGCAGATTGAGCTGTTTACCGATTAGATTTTTCTTATCAGGCCAGAACTGCATGCTGAAATTACGCATCAGGGTTTCAATCGGGCCAAACTGGATATGCTGAACCTCTTGCCAGGCGTCCATTGTTTGCTGGAAGTCTGCCTGGGCGTTCTCCAGTTGCTTTTGTTCCGGCTGGCGGCAGAGCGCGGTAGTACTGGTCGCAAGCTTAGCGCTGCTGTGTTGCAGTGCTTGGTAGCGGGGCAGTATGTGCTCTTTTACAAGGCTATGGTTAAGTGATTGCCATTGCTGCTCTGAAGGGGCTGCATGCAGAACGCTGACCGTTGTAAGCAGCAGTGAGACTCCCAGCAAGATTGGCCAAAGAGTCTTAGAAGTTGAATTCATAGTGACTCCAAAAAGGTAATTAAGGCGCTTCGTTCAGGGGCCGGCAGGTTGATAACACGATTACGGGCGGTGGCACCTTCGCCACCGTGCCAGAGGATCGCTTCAAGCAAGTTTCTGGCTCTGCCATCGTGGAGGAAATAGCTATGGCCGCTCACGGTTTTGGTCAGCCCGATTCCCCAGAGAGGCGGTGTTTTCCACTCGCTGCCACTGGCAAGAAATTCTGGCCGGTGATCTGCCAGTCCCTCACCCATATCGTGAAGTAGCAAGTCGGTATAGGGCCATATCAGCTGATCGGACTGTTCGGGCATATCCTCCCGGGAGGCGGTGGTAAAGCTTGGTTGGTGGCATGCGGCACAGCCACTCTGATGGAATACCGCTTTGCCTTGCAACACTGTCGGCTTATCAAAGTCGGGCCGGGCAGGCGGCGCCAGGTTACGGCTGTAAAATTCAACCAGCTTAACCATTTCTGCGGATGCCTCGGCATTATCCTGCAGCGGCGTGTTGCCATCCGGCTGTCTCAGGCAGTTTGTCTGGTTGCTAGTACAATCGCCGTCAGCGGTGGGAACGAAGGGGGTGGAGATCCCCATGTCGCCACTGAAGGCTCCCACGGCTTGCTGAATCAGGGTTGGGTTACCGGCTTTCCAGCCAAATCGACCCAGATCTTGCTGTTGGGTGAAGCGATTCCAGACACGGTTGGCTCGGCCGGAGATGCCATCTTTGTTGATATCGTCCGGATCAGCCAGCGCTTCAATATCGGCGAGGTCAATCGCTTCCAGTAAGCCCAGCCCAATCATCGGAGGCGCGACTCGTGGGGAGAGCATGGCCTGGGGATGTAACGGGCCATAGCTAAGATTCGATATACTGTATTCGGGTCGACGAAGATTAACCTGAAGACCGTCGGCCAGGTTCACTGTGGTGTCGCTATAGTTGATGACCATCCGCCCCTCCCCGGCGAGTCCGTTGATAGCGAGATCCTGCAGTTGACCACCATAGGTGGGTTCCGGAATTACGCCGGCTCTGCCACTTTCCAGTAATTGGCGCTGAACATCGTTCTGCGGTGGGATACTCAGACGCAGAAACATCGATACAGCGCTGTCTTCCGGCCAGTTCGCTTCCGGTGGATGTCCCCGGCCATCTTTTAGATGGCAGCGCTGACAGGAGCGGGCGTTATAGAGCGGCCCCAGGCCATCACTGGCGGTGGTGGATGACGGCGCGGGAACCCATATTTTCTTGAAGATGCCGTTGCCCAGTTTAAAATTAAGCTCGTTTTCAAAGCTCATATTTGCCGAGCTTTGAGAAAATGCGTTGATGTTCAACTGCTTATGATGGGTCGTACTGCCACCGGGCAGTGCTTCACCGGGCTCCGGTAAATGCTGTTCTATCGCTGCAACGGCTGAAGTGGCCATGGCTATCGTGGTAATAACGACAGCCATGGGGGTAAACAAATGTCTGCAGATCATCGTTTACTCCAGAACCTGAGCTGGATTATCCAGGCTGTCGGAACCTTCCAATTGAATCCCATCCAGTTGCAGCAGGGCGATAATATTCTCAATGGCACGGGTCTCTTCGGTTAGTGCATCGACAAAATCCTGTACTACCTGGTTACCCGATGTATTACCCTCACCGATCAGCACATCGAAGGTGTTACCCTGCGCCGCATGGTCCACCATCACCTGGGCAGCGTTTTCGGTCGCTTGTAGCTTGTTGAGCATATTCTGATCAGCGACAGCAGCCTGAGCGGCAACATAGGCTGACAGACTTGGGCCGGAGATCGTCGAGCCGTCGATACGGGTGTAGGTTCCCTGATACACATTGCTGATCCCTTTGGCGTCATAGTAGTGGGACCAGTGAGTATTATCAGAAAAGCAGTCATGCTCCTCTTCCGGGTCATGCAACATAAGACCCAGTTTGGTTCTTTCACCGGCCAGTTCACCGTAGGCCAGGCTCCCTATGCCGGTTAGAATTGATGCAATGGCATGACTTTCACTTTTCTCACTGAGTTGTCGGCGCGCTTCGCCCCCTAATTTCCAGTTATTCACCATCTCCTGAAGGTCGGTTATCAGTAGTTGAGTGGTTGCCTGTAAATAGTCGCGGCGTCGGTCGCAGTGGCCTCCGGTGCAGTTTTCCAGGCTGTAGTCTGTTGCCGGACGGTTGCCCGCTCCGGGGGATGTGCCATTCAGATCCTGACCCCAAAGAAGGAACTCGATGGCGTGATAACCGGTGGCGACGTTGGCTTCGATGCCATCGATTTCATGCAGGGTGTCGGATAATAATTCTGGCGTGATGTTGCTTGCATCAACTTGGGCGCCGCCGATTCGCAGGGTAGTGTTGGCAATGACATTGGCGCGGTACTGGGTATTTTCGTCCGACTCAGCACCATAGTGCCCACTATCGACATAGTCGATCAGTCCTTCATCCAGGGGCCATGAATTTACCCGACCCTCCCAGTCATCGACGATGGTGTTACCAAAGCGGTATGCTTCGGATTGTTGATAAGGGACGCGGGCGGCGATCCATGCTGAACGTGCTTTATCGAGGGAGCTTTGATTCGGGTTGCTTAGCAGGTTGTTCGTGCTTAGCTGCAGCTCCTTTGCGCTCTTGAGCGAGTCTTCATAGGTTGCATGGGCAATATCAGCGTAAGTGCTAATAATTTCAGCGGGTGTCGGCGCAGCAAACAAGGCTACGGGATAGTGGAGTGTTCCGGCGAGGGCGACGGAGGTGAGTAAGGTTTTGAATTGCATTGCTGGTCTCCTGTAAATTCAGGAGTAAATGCTAATGCAAACAAGAATGATTCGCAATAGCGTTAATGGGTTTTTAGTATAAGTGATAAAAACCGAAACCAGCGTGTCAGTCACATAGGTTAAATGTCGCTTTCACAGAGACTCTAGGAAAGTGATCAATGCATTTCGTTCTACTCTTGTTAAGTTGGTAACCTGCTGTCGGGCTGTTTCAGCTTCTCCACCATGCCAGAGAATTGCCTCAAGCAGGTTTCGTGCCCGACCATCATGGAGAAAGTAGGTATGACCGCTAATGACTTTAGTTAAGCCAATTCCTCATAGAGGTGGCGTTTTCCTTTTAGGGCACTGGCCCACTCTTTGTCTTCCGGTTTCTAATGCTGCTCAGGGTGTAGTGGTCATCTAAAAAAAGAAGCCAGCAAAAACCGCTGGCCTCCGGTGGTACTTATGAAAAGTGTTCCTCCAGCTCATCGGCTCCGCCGATTCGCTGACCATCAATAAACACTTGCGGTGTAGTGCCCTGGCCACTAATCGCGGCTAATGAGCTATAACTCAGACCATGGCTGCCCAACTCTACCTCTTCATAGCTTAAGC
>JAIBDA010000094.1 GCA_024679635.1 Amphritea sp.
ATATCACGGGTCGTGTGCGATACGGATACACATATTTGCTTATCTTTATCTAGCAGAGCTTTAACCAGGCTGGTTTTGCCCGCCCCGGAGGGTGCAGAAATAACGTACAGGGTGCCTAGCTGATTCATAGTATTGGTCACTTTTAATCGGGCTCTCGCATAGCAACAAGGTATGCAGCTAAGGGAGCAGTGAAAAATTAAGAGCTGATTATACCGTTTTGGGCAGCGTTAGAATAATAGTTGTATGGTATTTCAGTATGTGTGAAGTGCAAATCGTAAATCGAATTGAGCATATGAGAACGTAAATTGACGATACTTAGCAGTGTTTAATTCACATTATCGAAAAACTATGCCGGTTTTTTGTCTTAGGTACCACCTTGTTGATAGGTAGAGATATTTCATCGAGGCATTTTTCGGCTTGAAGTATCATTGCATCTCAACACAGAGATCTCAGCCCTGGTTGGTGCCCTTCAGGTCGGTCGATCTTTCAACGTCTTGAGTAACTAGGTTTTCTGCGAATTGGTTAATAGCCTCAATTCCTGGTATTGGAAATGGAATAAATGGATTTAAGCGAGAAGAGAAGTAAATAGAGAGTCGGCTAGAGTCTGGTAGAGCAGCACCTCTGCGATGGAACCCTGAAGTATCTGCTATCACAAGCGTGTTGGCTGGAACATCAAAACGTTTCACCTTGAATAAGTCCAGTGAAGACAGGTCTTGTTCAGTAATTCGTAGCGAGCCCCGTGCAGCATAAGGATGCTTTAAATCCCGCCCTTGTATGCTTTGTTTGTATTCCCAAAAAAGACGTTTAAGAGTCAATTTGTGAGAGCCTTCAACATACTCGAACGGGCCTTTGTCCATGTTTACATCTTCAAGGAAAAGCCAGGCTTTCATCGTTGGATGAAAAGTATCAGAATGAAATGTTTTCTGGGGGTCGTGATTGATCTCGCCTCCTTGATTACAGACTCTCAATAAATGCGGCCAGGGACGAAGAGCCGTAGATGCAACGTAGTTCATTAGGCTTCTTATCGAAGGGGATCCGCATAACGCTTTAGCTGCAGGAAGCTGGTTTAACTTATCTTGATCAAGAAAGGCTAGCTGGGTGGTGGTATCACCTTGAATAAACTCTCGAACTTCTGGCCAGCAGCTTTCTCCTTCTACTTGTAATCGCTTAAAAAGTTCGGGTGGGAGGATGTTTGATATCTTCAGGTAGCCCTTTTTATGGAAGGCCCGTCGCTGCTCTGAACTGACCTTCCAGCTAAGAATCCAGCGGCGAAAGCCGGTTATTATACGAGCGATAATGACTCGCATAACATGTAACCCTAAGCAGTTCAGAAGCTTGTTGCCTAGAATAGGATTAGCTTCAAATGATTTGGTTTCGGTAAAAACCTCCATTACCCAAATCATGTACTGAATACCCCTGAATCTCTTCAAAACCGGCTCCTGAATATAGGTTTAAACTCTTAATAATAAGATGAGGCTACATTACTCTATATTTTGGATCTGCTCGCGCATCTGCTCGATCAGTACTTTAAGTTCAACTGCATCCTGCGTGGTATCTGAAACAATTGATTTGGAGGAAAGTGTATTGGCTTCCCGGTTCAGCTCTTGCATCAGAAAATCAAGTCTGCGGCCAACCGGGCCTTTGGATTTAAGAACGCGTTTTACTTCCTGCACATGGGTGTTGAGGCGGTCCATCTCTTCGTCAACGTCAGCTTTTTGTGCAAGAATCACCATCTCCTGTTCCAGCCGGCCTTGGTCCAGATCTGCCTTCAATTCTTCCAGACGGTTTTTTAAGTTATCCCGCTGAGCCTGAAGAATACCAGGTAGTTTGCTGCGCACTTCAGTCACGACATCGGTGATGGCATCGAGTCGCTGGTCAATGAGTGAAGCAAGTTCTACCCCTTCACGGCCACGGCTTTCAATCAGGTCATCAAGGGCTTTGTGGAATAGCGCTAAGGCTGCTTTCTTGACCTTGTCCATATCTAGTTTTGTGTCTTGCAGAACACCGGGCCAGCGCAACAGCTCCAGAGTATCAAGCGGGGTTGAAACCGGTAACAGGTTTTCTACCTGCTGTGCCGCGTCTAAAAGCTCGCGGGCGAAGGATTCATCGACGGTGAGGGTCTGGGCTTGAGCTTCTGCTACAAAACGTAGAGTGCATTCAACTTTTCCCCGGCTGAGTTTTTTACGCAGAGACTCTCTTAATGATCCTTCCAGATCACGCAGGCTCTCCGGCAGGCGCAGGTGAGGTTCCAGGTAGCGGTGGTTTACCGAACGGATTTCCCAGATCAGGCTACCCCACTCATGTTGCACTTCCTGGCGGGCAAAAGCGGTCATACTACGTGTCATATCGTCTGTTCTCGATTAGAATGCTGTTTTCGTTGTTGGCACTGAGACGAGTGTCGGCGGATTTACCCTTTATTCTAACAGCCCTCGACCGCTTACTCTATGTGTCCGGTCGGGTTGTCGAACAGGATTCTTAAGTACATGAGCTCAACAATTTCAGATCAGTTGCAAAACCTGGGGGTTACCTCTTTACGGCCGAGTAATCGAAATGTCGATCAGATGCGTGAGGTGCGTATTACGCGTAATTTCACTAAGCACGCTGAAGGTTCTGTGTTGGTGGAATTTGGTGATACCAAAGTGATCTGTACCGCATCGGTTGAACGGGGTGTACCTCGCTTTTTACGTGGTTCTGGTACGGGTTGGGTGACCGCGGAATACGGTATGTTGCCCCGCGCTACCGGTAGCCGTAATGGTCGGGAAGCGTCAAGAGGTAAACAGGGTGGTCGCACGGTAGAAATTCAGCGTTTGATTGGACGCTCTTTACGTGCTTGTCTGAATCTGAAAAAACTGGGTGAGAATACCATTACTATCGATTGTGACGTGATTCAGGCGGACGGTGGAACCCGTACAGCGTCTATTTCCGGAGCCTATGTGGCTTTGAGAGATGCGATCAGCTTTCTGAAAAAAGATAAGCATGGCGCAATGAAAGGTGATCCGATCAAGTTTGGTCTGGCGGCTGTCTCGGTGGGAATTTATAAAGGTGAGGCTGTATTGGATCTGGACTATGCGGAAGATTCTGAAGCGGAAACCGATATGAACGTTATCATGACCGATAAGGGCGGTTTTGTAGAAGTTCAAGGCACTGCAGAGGGTGAGCCATACTCTCAGGATGAATTAAACGCGATGTTGGCGTTGGCTAAGAAGGGTATTGGTGAGATTTCTGAGCTGCAGAAGCAGGCTCTCGCGGATTGATAATCGGTTAAGTTATAAAAAAGGGAGCTGATGCTCCCTTTTTTAATGTCTGAATCTCTACTTAAAGGTCGTAATCAACAATGACCGGGGCATGAGCCGAGAAACATTCATCCCGATAGATAGACGCAGACTTAACTGTTTTACGCAGATTGGCTGTAGTGACCTGGTAATCCAGTCGCGCGCCTTCGTTCAAATCACGGGCTTTATTGTATTCAGGCCACCAGGTGTATTGCTGATCAATATGGTTAACCTGACGGAAGGCGTCTACGTAGCCCATCTCTCCGAACAGATCTTCCATCCACTCTCGTTCCTGTGGAAGAAAGCCAGATACTTTCTGGTTTACATACCAGTTGCTCAGATCCTGAGGCTTATGAGCGATCTGTAATGGTCCGCAAAAGATAAACTCACGACGTTTACGCAGGGTCTTTGTGAAGTGCCCTTTGAGGAGTCGCAGGTATTCCTCTTTGGCTACCTGGCATTCGTCGTCCTTCAGGCCTGAGGGTACACTGAGTGCGGCGACGCTGACGTTATCAAAGTCTGCTTGAATAAAGCGGCCATTGAAGTCGCACTGCTCAAACCCAAGCCCGGTCATAATGGCTTTTGGCAATATACGGGTATAAATGGCTACGCCACTGTAGCCATCTTCAAATGCGTCAAAGAAGTACGCTTGATAGCCTTCGGGATGATAACGTTCATCATCCAGCTGATACTCTTTGGCACGCAGATCCTGCAGACACACAACATCTGCATCTTGTTTAACCATCCACTGGAAAAACCCATTATCTGCTGCCTGTTCAATACCCTGAGTATTGAATGTGATGACGCGCATAGCTATAAATCCATAAGAAACGGAATTTGATACGAGAGCCGCATTGTACTGGGTGTTTAAGCAAATTTGAATCTAAAGCGCTGACAATTAGTGTAACGACGGGAAATTCAATGGGTATGTCCTGTCCTGATATAGAGGGGCAGGAAGAAACCCTGTATTATACGCGCATCTTTTTTACACAGCTTGTGGAGAGCCCAGATGCAAGATTATCAGAGAGAGTTTATCGAGTTCGCGATTGATAAAGAGGTGTTGCGATTCGGCGAGTTCACACTGAAGTCTGGTCGTACTAGTCCTTATTTTTTCAATGCCGGCCTCTTCAATACAGGCGCAGCGTTGGCGCGGTTAGGAAAATGCTATGCGGCAGCCATTCAGGAATCCGGTATCGAGTACGATGTGATGCTGGGCCCTGCATACAAAGGCATACCGCTGGCAGCGGCGACTTGTGTCGCATTGGCGACCGAATTTGGCCAGGATGTTCCTTACGTATTTAATCGCAAGGAAGCTAAAACCCATGGTGAGGGTGGCAACCTGGTTGGAGCACCATTGGAAGGTCGGGTGTTGATCATTGATGATGTGATTACCGCAGGCACTGCGATCCGTGAAGTGATGGATATCATTGATCAGGCTGGGGCGACTCCGGCAGGGACTGTCATTGCCTTGAATCGACAGGAAAAGGGCAAAGGAGAGCTATCAGCGATTCAGGAAGTTGAGCGTGATTATAATATGCCGGTGGCAAGTATCGTTTCCCTAAATGATCTGCTGACTTACCTAGGCGAAAAGGGTGGTATGGACGCTCAGATCGAAGCAATTTCGGCGTATCGTACTCAATATGGCATCTGATAGGTTACTTATTAATCAGTAACCTAATGTTTTATCAGACACCCGGGTAATTTAGTTGATTTTTTCCGATCAGGCGTGTTTAATAAGCGCCCGTTGCCCGGATAGCTCAGTCGGTAGAGCAGAGGATTGAAAATCCTCGTGTCCTTGGTTCGATTCCGAGTCCGGGCACCACTTACTTCAAGCCTTGCAGTCAAATGCAGGGCTTTGTTGTTTCTGGGCTCTGGTCGTTCTCTGGTCGGGGCGACGTCAAACACCTTCTCATTGCCTCCTATTCTTTGCTGTAATTTACGATTACTCAATTTTTGTTATTCCCCTC
>JAIBDA010000112.1 GCA_024679635.1 Amphritea sp.
CCTCCTGGAATGATTGATATAGGCCAAAGCGCTGCGCCTGTTGTTCCCCGGCCCGGCAGAGTTCGGGGTTTAGTTCCAGGGTAGTCACCGGCTGCTCGGCATTCATGCCTAACAAACGGCCCAGATAGCCTTTACCACCACCCCACTCTAATATCGGTGAGGTCACTAAACCCACATGGGAGGCAAAGGCTTCTATCTGGGTACGCTTACGGCCGGGTATGCCATTAAAGAAACGATTTTCCGGTGATAAATACTCTGTGGGGGTACGTTTGGGTAACCGGCTAAGCCCGTCTAATTGGGCTACCTGGGGCAGGTAGTGTCCGATCCACTCCACCAGTGCATCAGGATTGTGGCTGAGCCGCTGCAGTTGCTGATCATCCAGATCCAGTAACGCCTGGGTCAGCTGTGGATAACGATGGCACCACGCCGGCCGCTGCTGCTTAAACGGCTGAGGCCGCCAGAGCACGGCGGTGGCACAGAGCTGCTGATCCAGTTGATGCAGTCTCTGCTGCCAGTTTTTTGAAGGAGTGGTCATAGCGCTTATTCTAGTCGTCTGACTTGGGCTTGTAATCATCTGTTCATCTTTCTTAAAGCGGACTGTCATTTTTACCCGCCATACTGCCCCAAAACAGATTGATGGACAGTGATATGCCGCCTATCCACACCATGTTTATCTCAGATATTCACCTGGGCACTCCGGATTGCCAGGCCAAACTTCTGAGCGAAGCCCTGACGAAACTCGCCCCAAAAAAGCTCTATCTGGTGGGCGATATTATCGATCTGGCGGCGATGCGTAAGAAAGCGGTTCTACCCCAGGATCAGCAGCTGCTGATCGGCCAGTTCTGGCAGATGGCGAAAGACGGCTGTGAAATTATCTATATCCCCGGCAATCATGATGCGCCGATGCGTAAGCTCTGCGGCTTGAGGCTGGGCAAGTTTCAGGTGCGCCGCAAGGCGATTCACAAAACCCGTGATGGCCGACGTTTTCTGGTCTCCCACGGGGATGAGTTTGATGGTCATGTGCGTATCCATCCGCTGATGCTGATACTCGGTGACCGGGGGCATCAACTACTGTTGTGGCTCAACCGCAGCTACAACAAACTACGCCAGTGGCTAAAGCTGCCCTATCGTTCACTGGCAGGGATGATCAAACAGCGCTTCAGCACCGCGCAACGTTATATCGGACGTTTTCAGGAAGCAGCCTGTACCGAAGCCAGCCGCCAGTCGCTGGATGGCTATATCGGTGGGCATATCCATCAGGCCGGTTTTATCCACTTGAAAGGCATACTTTACTGTAATGATGGTGACTGGGTTGAGCACTGCACCGCTCTGGTCGAAACTGACAGTGGTAAATTGCAGCTGCTCGAGTGGCCATCGATGAAGCGAGTCACCGAGCCTTCACCCCCGCTGAAATTATCGGAGGCGCTGGCACACCGTTAATGTATTACCGGGTAGATTATTAACCCATAGTTGAAACGACAAACGCCAAGTCTTTCACTATTCTCTACTTAAGATGATCGTTATTAAGATCTTTGAGCAGGGATATAAAACAACATGAATACCACCGTGCACCCGGCAACACAGAACACCGATGACAGCAGTGTCTGCCCCTGTCGGTATGTCCGCAGGAAAGCATTTATTGAGACGGTTCGCCGGCAAAACCTGAGGACCATCGAAGAGGTGCGCGCTGCCACCTTCATCAACACCTCCTGTGGCTGCTGTTATGAAACCGTACAGGCAATTCTGAATGAGTTACACAACGCGTCTGAACCCTGCAAAGGCTGAAGTCTCTGCTATGCTCATCTAATGAGTGAATACATTCCGATTCAATGCGCACTGCATGATAGTTATGAACTAGCCTGTATGCGCAACCTTATAGACAGCGTGGTCTGGCGGGACGATGACGGCCATGTTCATCGAAAGAAACTCCGCTTTCTCACTATTTCTATCAAAAATAGCGAGGAGTTTCTGGTTGCCGCCGATCAAGAGGCTAATCAGTTTCGCATCCGCCTCGATCATATTGAATCAACCCCCCCTGGCTATCAGGAATCGTAGGCTTGTCCTTTCCACAGAACTTCAGCGTTGCTCAATAAACAGCTGAAAGTACTCCGAGAAGTTATATTCAAGGTCGCGGATCCGTTCAATAGTGTTCTGGTCCAGCACCTCACCATGACCCAGTAGTAAGATACCATCCTGACTGATCAGGTCCCGGGTGAGTGCCATACCTGGTTTCAGGTCCACACTAGTGAGGCGCTGATCGGTATATAGATCGGTTACCGGAGCCATCTCGTGCATTAGCTCATCCAGTGTTGCCACAATACTCTGATTGTATCGTTCTCCGGCCTTGTCCCGCAGGTAGCTTAACGCCTCTGACGTACTCAACTGCCGTTCATCATAACGGCCCGATGTGAGCTCAGTGTAATCATTCACTACCGTCAGAATCTGCGCGGCTAACTCTATCTCGCTCTCTTTAAGCGCCAGAGGATAACCACTGCCATCGAGATACTCTTTATGCTGACGCACCAACGTTGCGGCGCGATCTAACGGACGAACTATCATCATCGAGGTATAAGCATTATCTGGATGCCGGTGAAATTCACGCTGCTCCTCAGGACGCATCATCAGATAGGGGGTTGTCAGCAAACGGTCATTGAAACTCAGTTTACCCACATTCCTGAGCATCCAGGCTATCATCAGATGCTTTCGATCAGCCTCTTCAAGTGCGCATCGATCAGCGAGCATGCCGACCATCTGATTGAGCAACTGATTGTTACCACTCACCTTCTGACCCATTCGTCGAAGCGTCAGGTTAGAGAACATTCTCACCATCTGTCGATAGCCATCTGCCAGATCGTTATTGGCTTCCTGTAGCTGCTGACGGGACTGGTTTATCCTGACTTCATCGGACTGCACCCGCTCAACCAATAATCGTTGACGACGGACAAACTGTTGTCGCTGGGCATCGAAGTCCTGATGCAGATCACTGCGTATCGACTTAAGCTCCTGTTTAAGCCTGGCGACTCTAAGGGCTTGTCGTATACGGTATCCGAGAATTTGGGGATCGCAGGGGAACTGAATATAGTGATGCACCAAGCCATCGGCCGCAATCTTGCCCTCTGGTTCGTACTGACAATCAGCGGTTAGCAGAAAACCTTCCAGCTCTGGATTCAACTGCATTAGCTGCTGCAGTTTAGCGTGGGCCTGGGGGTCATCTCCCCGCTGATCCAGCACCGCGATATGAACCGTTTCTGATGCAATCAGAGCCATTGCCTGCTCTATCCCTTCAGCAATCAGCACCTGCACCGGAAAAGTGGATAAAACCCCTTCAAGAACTTTCAGATCATCACTTTCCAACTCTGTCAGCAGAATCACTGTCGTATCCATATCCATCCGGGAACCTCAGCTATTATTTCTGATTAATCGCCTGCTCTATCAGCCATTGTAGTCATGACTGCAGAGAAAGGGATAACCGAAATGGGTACACCTAGGCCTGAATATTTTGAGCGGTATTCTGCGCCAGAAAAACTATTCTGTCAGAACCGACATCCGGATGGTGCCGCGCTGCCGACTGCAACACAATTTCTACCGTCGGCAGTTCCGGCAAACCGACCGCGTCAGGCACAGGATACAGATCCGGCGGCACACAACAGGATGAAAGCGTCGTCGCTACTCCCCCCCGACGCACCAGCTCAATCAGCAAGGCACAGTTACCACTGATGCAACTGACCTCGTAGGGCCAGCCCTGCTTTATCAACCCATCCACAGCGGTGCTGTGAAATTTGCAGTCGGGCTCTACCAATACCAGCCGTATCGTTTCACCAGGCAGGATAAAGCCCTTCGCCGGTGCCACCCAGACGCCCTTATCCTGCAGTAACAGATAGCCCTCTTCGGTTTCAGGGCGTCGGGTTAAGATCGACAGATCCAGATCACCTTTATCGATAAGTTCCCGTAATTGCGCCGAGGAACCCGTTCGCACTTGCACCTGCAGACCCGGCAGCTGTTTCTGAATCTCCGAGAGCAACTGTGGCAGCACACCGGTGGCGTAATCATCCGGGCAGCCTAACAGCAGCGGGCGTGACCCGGTATCCGCCGCCAGTACCCCCAGCGCTTCGTCATGCAGTTTCATTATTCGCCGGGCGTAGCTCACCAACTTCAAACCATCATCAGTCAGTTGCAGCTCGCGACCCTCTTTCAAAAACAACTTTTTATCCAGCTGCTCTTCAAGCCGTTTCATCTGCATACTGCCCGCCGCCTGAGTCCGAAATACCTGAGCGGCGGCCCGGGTAAAGCTGCCGGTATCCACAACCGCGATAAAGCTGCGAAGCAATTCATGATCTAAC
>JAIBDA010000046.1 GCA_024679635.1 Amphritea sp.
CAGATCGACGAGTACATCGAGTATTACAATACGAAGCGCATTAAAGTAAAACTTAAAGGCCTGACTCCGGTTGAATACCGAAATCAGGCCTTATTAGCAGCTTAACAAAAAAAGTGTCCAACTTTATGGGGTCACTTCACTGAGCTGCCTTTTTTAGTCGAGAAGCAATCAGAACAAACGGCGACAGCGGATAGTACCGTTGACCTGCTTTAGTTTGCTTAAAGCGACTTTAGAGGTGTCTGCATCGACATCAATGACTACGTAGCCAACTTTTTCATTGGTTTGCAGGTACTGACCACTGATGTTGATGTTGTTTTCAGAGAATACGTTGTTAATTGCACTCAATACACCAGGGATGTTCTCATGAACGTGCAACAGACGGTGAACGTCCGGGTGCTCTGGCAGAGACACTTCAGGGAAGTTAACCGAGGTAATGGAAGAACCATTGTCACTGTACTTGATCAGCTTTTCAGCAACTTCGTAACCGATGTTTTCCTGTGCTTCCAGAGTAGAACCGCCCACATGTGGCGTCAGGATAACATTGTCGAACTCCCGTAGAGGTGAGATGAACTCATCATCGTTAGTACGCGGCTCAACCGGGAATACATCAATCGCAGCTCCCAACAGGCGTTGCTCTGAGAGTGCTTCACAAAGCGCATCGATCACTACCACAGTACCGCGGGCAGCATTGATAAAGATAGAGCCTTGTTTCATCTCAGCGAACTGAGCTGCCCCCATCATATCTTTTGTCGCGGGTGTTTCAGGGACGTGCAGAGAGACGATGTCACAGGTGTTAAGCAGCTCTTTCATCGAACCTAGCTGAGTAGCGTTGCCCAGGGGTAGCTTGGTGACTACATCGTAGAAATATACATCCATACCCAGGGATTCAGAGATAACACTCAGTTGTGAACCGATGCTACCGTAACCCACGATACCCAGCTTCTTACCACGGATCTCGTATGAATTTTTAGCAGTTTTCTGCCACTCACCACGGTGTGCTTTGGCATTTTTTTCAGCCACGCCCCGCAACAACAGGATCGCCTCGGCAATAACCAGTTCTGCAACAGAACGGGTGTTGGAGAACGGCGCGTTAAATACAGCAACGCCCCGCATGGTAGCGGCGGTCAGGTTAACCTGGTTGGTACCGATGCAGAAACAACCTACAGCAACCAGTTTCTCAGCGGCAGCAAATACTTCTTCGGTCAGCTGGGTACGGGAACGGATGCCGATAAAGTGAGCATCTTTCACTCGCTCCAGCAGTTCCGCTTCTGGCAGAGAGCCTGTCAGGTATTCAATATTGGTGTAGCCGTGCGCATTCAGGGTATCCAGTGCTGACTGGTGCACGCCCTCCAGCAGCAGAATCTTGATCTTGCTTTTTTCCAGAGAGGTATTTGGGCTCATGGTATGAATCTCATTTTTATGTGTGATGTTTCTGTGTGTGGCAGACATCACGGGATTAGCCGGTAAAAGAAAGGGCGCTATGTTAACACAGTGTTATAGGAAAAGGGGGAGCCCAAAAGGGGGAGAGTGGTGGATTTTTATTCAACTCTATATGAATCCGAATCAACTAATAAAGACTTACGTGATTCGGATTCATGTATTTCTTTTTTACGGGCAGATTAACTGTAAAAGCACAGGTAGGCTGTCGGTTGAGCGACTTTCAATTGAAAACTCTGATTGGCAGCAACATTGAACTCCGTACCGCCTGGAAAAGACAACCACTCATCGCTGCCTGGTAGTTTCACAACCAGCTCACCGCTGACGACTTTCATCAGCTCATCCTCTGAGGTGCCGAACTCATATTCTCCGGCAGCCATGACACCTGATGATACTTTGCCTTCTGCATTTTCAAAACCGATAGACTTTACCGCGCCATCAAAATATTCGTTAACGGTTAGCATAATGTTACTCCTATAAATGGGAGCGCTATAGTAGATATCTTTATAGAAGTTGTCACCTGTTTGCAGTAGTTGGTGCATGTTCAAGCAGGTAGTCGACAAAAGATCGATTGGCTCTGGAAAGATACCGCTGTTTGCGCCAGGCGATGCAGAGGTTAAAGGTGAGTGGTTCGGAAAAAGGAATGCCCACCAGGTCGCCGGCATCATTTATGGCATGCCCTAGCAGGGCTGATATGCCAAAGCCTTGCCGGACTATTGATTGAATAAGCGGAATTAGATTGGTTTCGAAGGTGATATTCGGAGTGATTTGATATCGTTTTGCCAGTGCCTCAGTGACCTGACGGTGGAAAAAACCTTCTTTAAACAGCACCAGTTCTTCCGCAAGAAAGCTTTGGTAATCGACAGATGATTGATTGGCCAGAGGGTGGTCGGTGTTAACGCAGACTAGTATCTCTTCCTGCAGGAGGTGAAGCTTCTCCAGCTGATCAGAGTCTTGATCGTCGACCACGATACCTATATCCAGTTCGCCCTGCTCGATTAATTGGCGAATATGAGTTGTTCCACCTTCAACAACCGATAATTGCAGATCTGGATAACTGTGGCGAAACCCCATCAGAAGCTCGGGCAGGTGATAGGAGCCGAGCATGCTCGGTATGCCAACCCGTACCTGTCCCTGAGTCAGGCCGGTTAATTCCAGCATCTCCAATTCGGCATCTGCTACTGCCTGAATTATTTTATCGGCATGCAAGAGTAATCGTTCGCCCTCATCAGTCAGACTGATACGACGCTCATTCCGGTGAAAAAGCTTCAGACCCAGTTGCTCTTCCAGCCGTTTGATCGACATGCTGACGGCCGGTTGGGCCAGGTGCAGTTTGTCTGCTGCTCTGGTGAAGTTTTTCTCCCGGGCGACGGTTTGAAAACAACGTAGTGAGCGGATATCCATAAGATGACCTGAGCCGTGGAGGTTAGGTATAGTTAAATCATCACTAATATTGATGACAAATATCAATATTATATATTTCTGTGATTTTTGTCCCGCTGTTATTCTTCTTAGCGTTCCCAAACGGAGATAACGGTCATGATTGAATCGGGTAGCAGGCAGTTCTGGCGGGCAACGATAGCGCTCTGTATCGGGTCTTTCATGATATTTTCAAATGTTTATGTCACTCAGCCTATTTTACCAGAGCTACAGCGGGAGTTTGCGCTCACTACACTCGAAGTGAGTTGGTCGTTTACTGTGACCACTTTAATGCTGGGGCTCTCCCTGCTGCTTTATGGACCGCTGTCGGATGCACTCGGGCGACGGCGGTTAATGCTACTGAGTTTGAGTGGTGTGTGCCTCTGTACCTTGTTGTTGTCGCAGGTGGAAAGCTTTTCAACGCTTGTGTTGCTTCGAGGCTTGCAGGGTGTTTGTCTTGGCGGGTTGCCCGCGATAGCCATCGCTTATATGGGGGACGAGTTCTCCCGTAAAGCATTGCTGGTGGCGGTGGGGCTGTACATCAGCGGTAATACACTGGGCGGCATTTCCGGCCGTCTGATCGGTGGTTTTGTGGGTGACTGGCTGGGCTGGGCCGATCTGTTCATGGTGATGGGGGTTATCAGTGGCATCTGTCTTGCCCTATTCTGGTGGCTATTGCCGCCATCGCAACACTTCTGCCGACAACCGCTGCATCCGAAAACTATGTTGTCGCAGTTATATAGTCACCTTTCTAATCCTCTGCTTTTATTGGTTTATTTAATAGGCGGGCTGAATTTCTTTATTTTTATTAATCAGTACAGCTATATTATTTTTGTCTTGGCTGATGCGCCTTACCATCTGAGCCCGGTCTGGCTAGGGTTGCTATTTCTGACTTATCTTACCGGTACGATCGGTTCAACCTTGTCTGGTAAGGTGGCACAGCGGCATGGTCAGCTACGCTGTATTATCGCAGGTATATTGATTCTGATCGGCGGTAGTTTGCTTACCTTGAGTAGCTCTCTGCCTGTGATCGTGGTGGGATTTTTTATCAACAGTTTTGGTTTCTTTTTTGCCCACTCCAGTGCCAGTAGCTGGGTCAGTCATCAGGCAACTCATGCCCGGGCCAGTGCTTCGTCACTTTACCTGGTGTTTTATTATTTGGGGGCCAGCAGCGGCGGTTTTTACCTCGATCCATTCTGGCAGTGGATGGGGTGGACGGGGGTTATTACAGGTTCAGTGATTGTGTTGCTGATCACCCTGAGTCTGACGCTGGCATTGAGCTCGCTGAGCGCCAGGGGTATGATCAGAACCCACTCTTTTTAACACTCTTCTTAATCGCTGAGGGGCTTCGATCATGCAGTACAAACATCGGTATGTAGATGGAACGGAAGCAGAGCTTCCCGTTGGGAAAGTTGTGTGTGTTGGGCGTAATTATGCTGATCATGCGGCAGAGTTAAATAATCCGGTACCCACGACTCCTCTGCTGTTTATGAAGCCTTCTACTGCGATAGTCCCCATGGAAGAGTCTTTTGAGGTGCCCCTGGATTACGGTAGCGTGCATTTTGAAACGGAGATGGCGATCCTGATCGGCCAGCCGCTGAAGAATGCCAATAAATTCGAGATCGAAGATGCCATTGTCGGTGTGGGGTTGGCGCTGGACCTGACCCTGCGTGATCTGCAAAGCAAGTTGAAAGACCGGGGGCACCCCTGGGAAAAATCTAAGGCTTTTGATGGTTCATGTCCGCTGTCCGCTTTTCTCGAACCCATAGCGGTGGGTGAGCTGCAGGATCAGGCGATACGATTAACGGTGAATGGTGAATTGCGCCAGAACGGTAATAGCAGCTTTATGTTGAATAAAGTATTTCCGTTGATCGCTTATATGAGCCATTATTTTACTCTTCTGCCGGGCGATGTGGTGATTACTGGTACTCCTGCAGGTGTGGGAGAAGTGAATCCGGGTGATAAACTACTGGTCGAACTGGGCAGTAGATTGCGGGTTGAAACTCAGGCTATCTGAACAGGGATAAGCAATTATGTTATGGGTTAAGGTGTTTCATATTCTGGCGATGACCAGCTGGATGGCGGGGATTTTCTATCTTCCGCGTATTTTTGTGCACTATGTTGAAGGGCTTGACGCAGGCCAGGATGTTGATCGGTTGGCGATTATGGCCGGAAAGCTTTACGGTTTTATGTCAATTATGGCGCTTTTTACCCTGGGACTGGGGTTATGGCTCTGGTTTGGTTATGGAATTTCAGGGGCCTGGTTGCATGCCAAGTTGCTGTTTGTCGGGCTGCTGATCGGCTACCATTTCTGGTGTTTCGCCTATCTTCAGAAGCTGCGTGCCGGCACGCTGGATAATACTGGACGTTACTTCCGATATTTCAATGAATTGCCACTGATGATATTTATACCGATACTGGTATTCGTAGTGGTTAAGCCTTTTTGAACTAAAACAGGGAAAGGGGTTATTGCGTGGCTCGATGGGTGATCTTAGGCAACCTGTTTTTTAGCTGTGCTGTTTTAGCCGGTCGATGCGGGCGGTTAATCGCTCCGTTTCCTGGCGTATCCGGTCGACCTCAGATGAAAACAGGCTGATCTCAGGCGCGCTGGGCAGTACCCGCAACTCTTCCTTAAGATATTCCTCAAGATTCAGTATCAGACTATTGCCGGTATTAAGGTATAGATTCGCTTTCCAGCGCAGGTAGTGGGCTATCTCATGGGCGGGTAGATCCCCCAGTAGCTGGGCGAGAATCGCTTCCCAGTCCAGCGCCGCATCAATCAATATATTACTAAAACGGGTCGCTAACGCACTGTCACCGCTGACGTTAATGCTTTTGCCAAACATGGCATCACTGTTATCCGCAGCGGTAAGTAAGCGGAAAAAGTCTGAGGCGCTGCCTGTCAGCGTGACATCTGCGTCATCACGCTCAAGCATATCGATCTGCAGGCCTCTTTCACTGGGTTGCAGCGACAGCGACGCGGCGGGCGAGGTTAGCTGAATAGCGATGACTTTGTTGCTTAGCTGGCTCAGTTGATCAACGGTTTCAGGGCTGAGCAGGAGTAGCTTATTGAGGCTGGTTTCAGCCAGTGTCAGCAATGTTGCGTTGATCATTCTGATGTCCTAAGTATTCAAAACTAGGATTTAAGGGTTAGGAGCTCAGGGTTTGATGCCTGTATGTAGAGCGACGACGCCACCAGTCATATTCTGGTATTTACACTGAGCCAGGCCGGCTTCTTCCATCATCCCTTTAAGGGTTTCCTGATCTGGATGCATACGGATCGATTCAGCCAGGTAGCGATAGCTCTCTTCATCACCCGCGATCAGCTTGCCGATTTTTGGCAGCAGGTTGAATGAGTAGATATCGTAGGCTTTGGTGAGCAGCGGGTTGTTAGTTTTTGAAAACTCCAGCACCATTACTTTTCCACCGGGTTTAAGTACCCGAGCCATCGATGCCAGGGCTTTGTCTTTATGGGTAACATTACGCAGACCGAAGGCGATAGTGATGCAATCGAAGGTGTTGTCGGGGAAAGGTAGAGCTTCGGCGTTAGCCTGAACGAACTCGACGTTACCGGTAATCCCTTTATCCATCAGCTTATCCCGACCCACATTGAGCATGGAATCGTTGATATCCGCCAGTACTACTTTGCCTTCCGGGCCAACCAGACGGGAGAACCGCATCGTCAGATCGCCGGTACCGCCAGCAATATCCAAAACTTTATGACCACGGCGGACGCCGCTCTGCTCAATGGTTATGCGCTTCCAGATCCGGTGGACTCCCCCCGACATCAGGTCGTTCATTACATCGTACTTGCTGGCGACAGAGTGGAACACATCGGCCACTTTGTCCTGCTTTTCATCGACTTTAACCTGTTCAAAGCCGAAGTGGGTCTGGTCCTGAGATTCTTTCTGGTCAGTCATGGGAAACCTGTAATCTGCATAATTCGCGATGCCGCATTCTACCTTTGCGGCAGGCAATTGTCTTTATTCTTCCAAGATACACTGATCTGGCTATATAAATGGGTTTTAATAGTGAGTTGTCGAGTTCACTCAAAGCAACGGCTGTCCTAGCCTTTGGCGATCATATTGCCGTGCCGTGTTTCACCTGCAGTGGCCAGCGCTTCAAGGTACTTGCTCCAGTATGTTGTCTGTTTATGACAGAGATCATAAAGGTAGTCCCAGGTATACAGCCCGCTATCATGGCCATCATCAAAGATGATCTTCAGAGCGTAGTTACCGGCGGGCTCCAGTCCCTTGATACCGACCAGCTGCTTACCGGTTTGCAGTACGCCCTGGCCAATACCGTGGCCGCGGACCTCTGCTGAAGGTGAATGTACCCGAAGGTATTCAGCGCTGAGTTCGAAGCTTTCCTGGTCACTGTATATTAGCTCCAGTGTTCTGGATTTAGTATGCAGCTTGATATCTTGTGGTAGTGGTGCAGCCATAACAGACTCCGGTGGCGGAGCGCGGCGGCTCCGTCACCCTGGGGTTAAAGGATATAGTGACTTAGATCTTCATCCTGGCTCAGTTCAGCCAGATACTGATCAACATAGGCGCGATCAACGTTAATCGCCAGGCCGGCGTTGTCTGATGCCGTAAATGAGATCTCTTCCAGCAGGCGTTCCATCATCGTATGCAGGCGGCGGGCACCGATGTTTTCAGTTTTCTCATTCACCTGGAAAGCCAGTTCTGCGATTCGTTCTATGCCGTCTGCTGCGAACTCGACTGTGACATTCTCGGTTGCGAGCAGGGCACAGTATTGTTCTGTCAGAGAGGCGTTAGGCTCGGTCAGAATACGGCGGAAATCATCCGGCGTCAGTGCGTTTAACTCAACTCTGATGGGCAGGCGTCCCTGAAGTTCGGGAATGAGGTCAGAAGGTTTGGACAGGTGGAAGGCGCCCGAGGCAATAAAGAGAATGTGATCCGTTTTGATCATGCCATATTTTGTCGTTACGGTGCTGCCTTCGATCAACGGCAGAAGGTCGCGCTGAACGCCTTCCCGGGAAACTTCACCGCCGGTGCCTTCACGCTTGCAGACTTTGTCGATTTCGTCGAGGAAAACGATACCGTTTTGCTCGACCGCGTCGATTGCCATCTGTTTCAGTTCGTCGTCGTTGACCATCTTGGCGGCTTCTTCATCGATCACCTGTTTCAGGGCGTCTTTGACTTTAATGCGGCGAGATTTGGTTTGATTGTTTCCCATGTTGGAAAACATACTCTGCAACTGACTGGTCATCTCCTCCATGCCTGGAGGCGCCATAATCTCTACCCCGGCCGGTGTCTGGCTGAGATCAATGTCGACCTCTTTGTCGTCCAGCTTGCCTTCACGAAGCTGTTTCCTCAGCAGTTGACGGGTAGCGCTGTCAGTCTTTCTTTCCGGCTGATCGTCTGTGCCTACAGGGCGGGCTGGAGGCAGTAAGGCATCAAGGATGCGTTCTTCGGCTGAATCTTCGGCGCGAAATTTAACCTTCTCCATCTCCTGCTCGCGCAGCATTTTGATCGCCATATCCATCAGATCACGGATAATGGTTTCGACATCGCGGCCAACGTAGCCGACTTCGGTAAACTTAGTCGCCTCAATCTTGATAAAGGGCGCGTTGGCCAGCTTTGCCAGGCGTCGTGCTATCTCGGTTTTACCGACGCCGGTTGGTCCGATCATCAGAATGTTTTTGGGTGATACCTCAACGCGCAGCTCAGCATCAAGCTGCATCCGCCGCCAGCGGTTACGCAGTGCGATAGCCACTGAGCGTTTGGCATCAGCCTGACCGATGATATGGCGGTCCAGTTCGGAAACGATTTCACGGGGTGTCATATTGGACATGGTGGCTCTCTCTAGCTGTTCTTTCAGGCTTCGACTGCGGTGGACTGCAGCTGTTCTATAGTCAGGTTGGCGTTAGTGAATACGCAGATGCCAGCGGCGATCTGCAGGCTTTTCTCCACTACATCACGGGCACAGAGGTCGCTGTTGGCAACCAGGGCGCGAGCGGCTGCCAGGGCATAGTTGCCGCCGGAACCGATGGCGATAACACCATCTTCAGGCTCGATAATGTCACCGCTGCCGGAGATTAAATAGGTCTTGTCTTTATTAGCGACCAGCATCAGCGCTTCCAGTTTGCGTAATACCCTGTCGCCACGCCATTCACGGGCCAGGCTGACGACAGCATTAAAAATATTACCCTGATGCTTTTCCAGTTGTTGCTCAAACAGATCCAGCAGAGTGATAGCGTCGGCAGTACTACCGGCAAAACCGGTAATAACGTCGTGCTTTGCCAGACGGCGGACTTTGCGGGCGGTGCCTTTCATTACGGTGTTGCCAAGTGAAACCTGGCCGTCACCACCAACAACGACCTGGTCGTCGCGTCGTACTGAAACAATTGTGGTCATGGGTCTGTTTTCCCGAATATCTATACTCTATTTGCAATGAGTATAGATATGGGAGCATCGGACGTTATTTCAAGGCTATGAAGGGTCAGTGACAGCAGGAATCTGAAAACTAAATTCAGTCTATCTGTCTGAGGAGTGGCTGGATATTTAGTCGAACAAGACGATCTTGTGCTTTATTCAGCTGTGAACGGTTATCGAATGGTCCGGTACGCACCTGATACCAGATACTACCGTTATTGTTGGTTACTCTGCGGGAGTGAACATTGGGCAAACCTTCAAGGATCAGTTTCGCCCTCAGCTGTTCTGCATCTTTACTGTTTTGAAAGGAACCGACTTGTAATACATAGGTGTGTTCAGACTTGGCGTCCTTCGGCGTTGATTTGTAAGGTTCAACATTGGCGGTATCGACTTCGCTTTCGGGCAAAATCTGATAAAAGTCGAAGCGCTCGGATTGCTCTTCTACCGGAGGGCCCTGTTTCTCTGTGGTTTTACTGGCGGTTTTGTTTGATGTCTTTGCTGCTGGTTTAGCGGCGGGTTTTGTTGCTGGTTTAACCGC
>JAIBDA010000131.1 GCA_024679635.1 Amphritea sp.
AGATTTTCTGCCAGGAGAGGATCGTGAAGGCGTTGTTGATTATGTCTATCCGGTACTTGATCCGGTTACCCGGACTTTGAAGGTGAGGATGCGTTTTGATAATCGGGATCGAAAGTTAAAACCGAATATGTTTGCTGAAGTAGTGATTCATAAGCATGAAACTGAAGCCGCACTGACTGTCCCCCAAGAAGCTGTTATCCGGGGTGCTGGAGACAATCGAGTCGTGCTGGCGTTGGGCGATGGGCGGTTTAAATCTATTTCAGTTAAGACTGGCCGAAGTGACGGAAAGCTGATCGAAGTTTTGCAAGGAGTGAATGCTGGCGAAGAGGTGGTTACTTCAGCCCAGTTCCTGCTGGATTCGGAATCTAGTAAAACGTCTGATTTTAAGCGTATGAATGTTGAGTCGCAGATGAGCGTTGACGATATGAATATGGATGGCTTGGGCATGGAAAGCTTAGATATGGAAAGTATGGACATGGATAGCATGAGTCTGGACGGAACGGATATTGACATGAATCACGAGGAGATGGATTCTGAATCGACAAAAAAAGAAGAGATGAATCCGGAGGTGATGAATCAGAGCGGAATTGATTCACGCTCTAATGTTTACATGGCAATGAATGCTCAGTTACAGCCAGTGTTGACGAAGGTGATTCTATGATTGAGTCCATTATTCGATGGTCAGTTGGCAATCGATTCTTTGTGTTGTTGGCTACGGCTATTTTAGTGGGGGGCGGGCTGTTCTCCCTGAAAAACACCCCGGTGGATGCGATCCCGGACCTGTCTGATGTGCAGGTGATTATTAAAACCAGTTATCCGGGGCAGGCGCCTCAGGTGGTAGAAGATCAAGTCACTTATCCACTAACCACCGCGATGTTATCGGTACCGGGTGCTGAAACAGTGCGGGGCTACTCGTTTTTTGGTGACTCCTATGTCTATGTCATCTTCAATGAAGATACGGATATGTACTGGGCTCGCAGCAGGGTACTCGAATACCTGAGTCAGGTAGCACCATCGTTACCGGCCAATGCCCGGCCCCAGTTGGGGCCTGATGCGACGGGGGTTGGTTGGGTTTATCTCTATGCTTTGATTGATAAAACCGGGCAGCATGATATTAGCCAGCTGCGTAGTTTGCAGGATTGGTTTCTCAAATATGAGTTGCAGACTGTCCCAGGAGTGTCTGAGGTAGCGCCGATTGGCGGCATGGTTAAACAGTACCAGGTACGGGTGAATCCGGAAAAATTACGCGCATTCAATATGCCGTTATCGCATATTCAGACGGCCATTCAACGAGGTAATCAGGAGGTGGGAGCTTCGGTCGTGGAAATGGCCGAAGCAGAATATATGGTTCGCGCTACCGGCTATATTCAGGGTGAAGACGATCTAAAGAATATCCCTTTAGGTATCAATAAGAATGGTACGCCGGTGCTGTTACAAGATGTGGCTGACATCGGAATCGGTCCGCAGATGCGTCGAGGAGTAGCAGAACTTAACGGTGAAGGTGAAGTGGTTGGTGGCGTGGTTGTCATGCGTTTCGGAGAGAACGCCCAGAAAACTATTGATGGCGTCAAAGCAAAACTTGAAACCCTGAAACAGGGGTTACCCGAAGGGGTTGAAGTAGTGACGGTGTATGACCGTTCTGGATTGATTGATAGTGCGGTAGAAAATCTATGGTACAAGCTTCTGGAAGAGTTCATTGTCGTAGCGCTGGTCTGTGTTGTCTTTCTGTTTCATGTGCGCTCTTCTCTGGTTGCAATTATCAGTCTTCCGGTCGGTATTCTCACCGCATTTATAGTGATGAATGCGCAAGGAATTAACGCGAATATCATGTCGTTAGGCGGTATAGCGATAGCGATAGGGGCGATGATCGATGGCGCAATCGTCATGATTGAAAATATGCATAAGCATATGGAGCGTACACCGCTAACTAAAGAGAATCGTTGGCAGATTGTTGCCGAATCGGCTAGTGAGGTAGGGCCTGCACTATTTTTCAGTTTGCTGATTATTACCGTTAGCTTTGTGCCGGTCTTTACCCTGGAGGCGCAGGAAGGCCGAATGTTTGCGCCTTTAGCGTTCACTAAAACCTACGCGATGGCAGCCTCTGCAGCTCTGGCCATTACGTTAGTGCCGGTGCTGATGGGCTACTTCATCCGTGGCAAGGTAATGCCCGAACATAAAAATCCAATAAATCGAGTACTGACCGCTGTTTACATGCCGACGTTGCGTAAAGTACTGGCCTTTCCAAAGCTGACGCTGTTGTTCGCGTTGTTAATCTTACTGGTGGGCTTATGGCCATTAGATAAGTTGGGCAGTGAGTTTATGCCGCCCTTGGATGAAGGCGACTTGATGTATATGCCGACTACTTATCCCGGTATTTCAATTGGCCAGGCTCGTCAGTTGTTACAGCAAACTGACAAACTGATCAAAACAGTGCCCGAAGTAAAAACGGTTTTTGGCAAAGTAGGGCGGGCGGATAGCGCAACTGACCCTGCACCACTGACTATGATCGAAACCTTTATACAGCTTAAACCTAAAGATCAGTGGCGTGCTGGGTTGACGACCGACGATCTGAGAAAAGAACTGGATAATCTGGTTAAAGTGCCGGGGGTGACCAATGCCTGGGTGATGCCGATCAAGACCCGTATCGATATGTTAGCCACGGGTATAAAAACCCCGGTTGGGATAAAGATTGCAGGCCCTGAACTAGAACAAATTCAGCAGATCGGCCAACAGTTGGAAACTATATTGAAGGATGTTCCTGGTACCGCGTCGGTGTACTCCGAGCGGGTTGCTGGTGGACGGTATATCAAAGTGGATATTCAACGTCAGAGTGCTGCGCGATATGGCCTGAACATCGCAGATATCCAGCAGGTTGTGGCGACCGCTATTGGCGGTATGAACGTGTCACAGACGATCGAAGGGCTGGAACGTTACCCTATCAATGTTCGTTATCCACAGGACTACCGTGATTCTCCAGAGCAACTAGCTTTGCTGCCGATCATAACGCCCATGGGGCAACGGATTCCTTTAGGTGATGTGGCTAATGTTTATGTTGAGGATGGCCCACCGGGTATCAAGAGTGAAAATGCTCGTCTCAACGGCTGGACCTTTATTGATATAGAAGGCATGGATATCGGCAGTTATGTTGAGAACGCGCAGCAGGTTGTGTCCGACCAACTTCAACTACCGCCAGGTTACTCAGTAAGCTGGGCTGGTCAGTATGAATATATGCAGCGGGCGAAAGAAAAGCTGACTTATGTTGTACCACTGACCTTAGCGATTATCGTGATTTTGCTGTTCCTTAACTTCCGCAACTTTGTCGAAGTCAGCATCATCATGGGTACGCTGCCTCTGGCGATGGTAGGCAGTGTCTGGCTGATGTATTTGCAAGGGTTTAATTTTTCAGTGGCCGTGGGTGTCGGCTTTATTGCC
>JAIBDA010000064.1 GCA_024679635.1 Amphritea sp.
TACATTCGTAGCCTGAGGAGTCAACAGGGAGACAGTAAAAAAGTGTCAATTTGATGAAAAAGATCGATATTATTAGAAGCAGTCGCTAGAACGTCGCTTCGCGACTGGCTAGACGCGGCTTCGCCGCTTGCTCGTAGCTATCAGAACCTTCTTTATGGGTACTGTGACAACGGACACTGTAAGAAAAACTTGCTGGAAAAGCTCCGACCTTTAAACAACAAAACCGCCTGACGGCGGTTTTATTATTTTGCTTTTTCTAGCAGTACAGCGAAGCTTACGGCCTAGCTACTAAGGAGACTTATTATCGTCGTCTTCCTGCATTGCCTGCTCAAACTCGCCATCTTCCTCTTCTTCATCTCGGTCTTTCTTTTTAATGACAACGGCCAGTATGATACCTAGCTCAAATAGCAACCACATGGGTAGAGCAAGTAGTGTTTGAGAGATAACATCCGGGGGCGTTAATAGCATACCCATAACAAAGCACCCAACAATAACGTATGCACGTTTTTGTCTTAGACTCTGAACATCTGTTATCCCGCTCCATACTAGCAACAGAGTAGCAATTGGAATTTCAAAAACCACGCCGAACGCGAAGAATATCTTAAGCACAAAGTTAAGATAGCTACTGATATCTGTCATGACCGCAACATTCTCTGGTCCCACACTGGTAAAGAAACCAAAGATCAGGGGGAACACAACGAAATAGGCAAAAGCTATTCCCGCATAAAAGAGAAAAATACTTGATGCCAGTAATGGCACCGCCAGGCGCTTCTCATGTTTATAAAGCCCTGGGGAGATAAAGCCCCACACCTGATGCAAGATAAGCGGCATAGCGAGAAAAAGCGACAATACTAGTGTCAGCTTAAAGGGAGCAAAGAAAGGCGAGGTTACATCTGTCGCGATCATACTGGTACCCGCAGGCAACAGTGCAGTCAATGGGGCAGATACTATTTCGTAAAGGTGGTTAGCAAAGTAGAACAGGCAAAGAAAAATAACCAGAATTGCCAGCATAGCCCGCATAAGCCGGCTACGCAGCTCTACTAGATGGGAAACAAAAGGCTGTTCCTGATCATTATCAGGCAGGTCTTGATTAGGATCTATCATCGGCCTTAGAACTTTCCTCTACAGGCGGTGTTTCTACAACAGCATTCTGATCCTGATCTGGCTCAGAAGCCTTCTCTTTAGGAGCAGAAACACTATTCGCAAGCGGGGAGTTACTACCCAGTGCTTCAGAGAATGGCTCGCGCATCTCATCGAGCTCTCGATCAAGCTCGTCTTGCTTCATAACGACCTGACGCTTCATCTCTTCAAGCCGCAACTCTTCATTAATATCAGACTGAATACCACTGATTGTGCGCTTAGCTTTACCCACCCACAATCCGACGGTGCGGGCTGCAACTGGGAGCTTTTCCGGCCCCAGTACAATCAACCCAACTACCGCAATAATAAGGAGCTCCGCAAAGCCGATATCAAACATCTGCTAGCTACCCGCTATTTGTCAGTTTTCGGCTCGTCTTTAGCCTGTTCTTTTACTTCAGCATTATCAGCCTCAGTAAATTCAGCATCACTTTCCAATTTCTTATCTTCTTCTTTAGGCTCTTCGTTCATCGCTTTTTTAAAACCTTTGACCGCACCACCTAAGTCTCCACCAAGGTTGCGCAATTTTTTAGTACCAAACAGCAATACAACAATGACTAAAAGAATCGCCAGTTGCCACAGACTAATACCACCTAACATATTATTGTTCTCCGTTTTACTCTGGTACGGAAGCTTTCCGCCCACTTAATTAATAGACTGCATAACGTCAGTTCTCAGCATTCGAAACCACCAAGAACAATTATATTTTTACTATTTGTCGGTCCTGGATGCCTTCTCTTCCAACCCGGACATATCGAAGCGGCGTGCTAGTTCATTAATCACTGCTTCCGGACGCTCGCCTAAATGAGAAAGGGTTACAAGGGTGTGAAACCATAAGTCTGCAGTTTCGTAGATAACTTCACTGTTATCACCACTACTCTGCGCGTCCTTAGCCGCAATAATAGTTTCCGTTGCTTCTTCACCAACCTTTTCCAAAATTTTGTTCAGGCCTTTCTCATGCAAACTGGCAACATATGACTTTTCAGCTGTAGCCGCTTTTCGCTGCTCCAGGATATCACCCAGCTGTGTCAAAACATCTTTCATATTCAAGCCTTACTTCTCATAAATCGTACTAGGATCTTTTAAAACAGGCTCAACCGGAACCCATACACCCTCGTTTAGGGTTTTATAGAAACAGTGCTCACGCCCGGTATGACAGGCGATGCCTCCTAACTGCTCAACACTCAGCAGGATAACATCATCATCACAATCCAGACGGATATCGTGTAACTGCTGCACGTGTCCGGACTCTTCTCCTTTACGCCATAACTTTTGACGAGAGCGTGACCAGTAAATAGCCCGGTTTTCCTGAACTGTCAGGGCAAGCGCCTCCCGATCCATCCAGGCAACCATCAAAACTCTGCCAGTAACATGGTCCTGCGCTATGGCAGGCACCAGTCCATCACTATTCCACTTAACTTGCTCTATCCACTGTTCAGACATATCGCTATTCTTCAAAAACTAAGCTGGCAAGGATACCTGATCCCCGAAGACTCTGCTATCCCCGGAATACGGGAGGCCAACAGACTAAGTTTTTATTGTTTCAATTCAATGACGCAGCAGTAATACTGCAGCCACTCCACCCAACAACCAACCAACGGCAGGCAGTTCACTGGCAATAATGAAAGGATCTTCCACTGACAGGCCTATTGCGGCAACCAAACAGACAAGTCCAAGCCAACGTCCTCGCTGGCTTCGTTGTTGCTGTAGCTCCTGACGAGCCACACTCAATGCGAGCATGTCCCGACGACGCACGTCATCAAGGTTTTTCAGCTGATGCAGAGCCTCATACGCCATCTGCGGCAAATGAGGCATCTTATCCAACCAATCCGGGGCTTGCAGTTTCATAGAACGGTAGACCGCTTTAGGGCCCATTCGTTCTTTCATCCAGCGCTCTAGGTACGGCTTTCCCGTTTCCCACAGATCCAGCTCAGGATAGAGCTGACGCCCCAGACCTTCAATATTCAGCAGAGTCTTCTGTAACAGAACCAACTGCGGCTGAACTTCCATATTGAAACGCCGGGCAGTTTGGAACAATCCCATCAACACCATACCGAAGGAGATATCTTTAAGTGGCTTTTCAAAAATTGGCTCGCATACACTGCGGATAGCCGTTTCGAATGACTGTACATTAGTCTCCTGAGGCACCCAGCCTGAATCAATATGCAATTGCGCAACCTGGCGGTAATCTCGTTGAAAAAAGGCTAGAAGGTTACGTGCCAGATAATTTTGATCTTCGGATGAAAGCGACCCCACTATACCGAAATCGACCGCTATATATTGAGGCGATAAAGGGTTCTCTCTGGAAACAAAAATATTCCCTGGATGCATATCCGCATGGAAAAAGCTGTCGCGAAACACTTGGGTAAAGAAGATCTCAACACCCTGCTCAGCCAGTTTTTTCATATCAGTATTCTGAGCTTTCAGCTGCTCAATATCCGCCACCGGGATACCGTGAATCCGCTCCATTACCAGCACATTATGACGGGTCAGATCCCAATAGATTTCAGGTACATAGAGAATCGGAGAGTTTTCGAAGTTCCGTCTTATCTGCGACCCGTTAGCCGCCTCTTTTCGCAAATCCAACTCATCAAAGATGGTATTTTCATAATCAGCAACCACTTCTACCGGTTTCAGTCTGCGTCCCTCAACCCACAGCGCCTCAACCAGCTGAGCGATGGTAAATAACACCGCCATATCCTTTTTGATGGTTTTTTCAATGCCGGGCCGAATGACCTTCACCACCACTTCTTCGCCATTATGCAGCAGGGCTTCATGTACCTGTGCAACAGAGGCTGACGCCATCGGTTCTGTACTGAACTCCGCAAAAAGCTCTTCAACCGGAGCTTTCAATGACTGCTCTATCAACTGCTGAGAATAAGCGCCTGAAAAGGGCGGCACCTGATCCTGCAGTTTCTTCAGCTCCAGAGCAAAATCATCTGATAAAAGGTCACGCCGGGTAGAGAGCATCTGACCAAATTTAATAAAGACTGGCCCCAGTTCTTCTAAAGCCAAGCGCAGACGGGCCCCTTGTGACTGTTTTCCGACCGGAATCAGATAACGCCATAACATCAGCTTTATCAGCAGGCGAACGTACCAACTCAGATTGATCTGATCAAAAAGCGTATCAAGCCGGTATCGTGCAAAAACCCGTGCAATTTTAAAAATTCGGAGTAAACGTCGCACCGCTGCTGGTTCCGTAGTCAGTTGATCTGAAGAGAGGCGAGCATATTGCCCTTTCAACTCATAAGGTAAAGAGTGGCATCATACCGGAGTATACGAAGGAATGCCTTAACCTAGCTCAATCCGGTTTCTCCCTAATTTCTTCGCTTTATATAGCGCCTTATCTGCACGACTAAATAACCCTTCAACACTGTCATCTTTGCGTACCTCAGCAACACCAAGAGAAAGTGTAATTTGAACCGGTTGTCCGTGGAAATTAAACGGGCTTTTCTCAACTGCTTTACGAATTTTATCAACCGCCAATGCAGCCTGCTCAGCAGATGTTCCAGGCATCAGAATAACGAATTCTTCACCACCATAGCGGGAGACAAAGTCCGTTGATCGACATTGCTTGGACAAAATACTGGAGATTAACCGCAGAACCTTATCTCCCGCCTGATGACCATAGGTATCATTAATTCGCTTAAAAAGGTCCAGGTCCGCCACAGCAAGCGAAAATGAGTGATTATAACGGGTCCAGCGATCAAACTCGGCAGATACTCTCTCATCGTATCCAGCCCTGTTTGGCAACGATGTAAGTGCATCCGTCATCGCCTTCTGTCGCTCAGCCTCAACATGCACTTTCATATGCTGAGTCTGCTCTTCCATCTGCTCCAGCCGGGTATTCATTTGGAGGTATCGCTCATGCAGCCGTTTCTCCCTGTCCTCCTCTTTCTGCTTAAACAGGTCAACCGATTTAACAATATTAAGCAGCTGGGATGAGACATTATTCTTAAGCTGATTGAGATCCTTTGATGCCAATACCGCTTGCTGAATCTCCTGGACATCCTGATGAATATCGTTGCTTAGCGTAACCGCCTCCCCACTGACCTTTTCATCTTTCTGGCTGGCCTCAACAAACCCCTGAACCTCAGCCAATTGGCCGGTTAGATTTCGAAGATAATTCTCGAAATCTTCACTGTTTTGAGAGCTAAGACTGGCGACCAGGCTAACAACATCCTGAATAATTGCAGATAGAGAAGATAACGTTACCCCCCCTTCAATTCGCCGGGATAGTTCCCGGGCACGAGACATTTCACCTTTAGGAACATTAAGACTAGTCATGACAATCAGCAGTTCACTGCCAATCTGCTTCAGTATTTCTTCATCGTTATGGCCAAGATCATCAAGTGTTACTGCATGCTTGCGCCCCCCATTCAGATCATCTTCCAGTAGTGGCCCCTGGATTGTAACCAGCTCGTTCACAACACCGGCAACCTGTGCGGCCTGCCCGGTAAAAGGCTCCATAGATGATTCAACACCAGATAACCGCTGATTACTCAGATCCGTCGTTAGATTCAGGCGGAGCTGATAAACCCATTTATGCAAACCCTGTAGCAGCTCGTTATTATTACGCTGCTGCTCGATATCTAATCCGCGAAGTTGTTTTTCAACTAACTGAACTGTTGCAGAAGGCGTTTTTTCTTCGGTTTTTAGCTGTTTACACAGCGTGACTAATGCCCGATCCAGTACCGCCGAATGTCCATCAAGCGCTACCGCCATCTGACACACCAGATGCTCTAAGCTGCGGTCATCAAGTTGCACCTGAAGCGCTTCCATCTCTTCAGAAAGGGTTTTGTATCGTTCTTTCCAGTCTTCCTGTTCCATCACTACACCTGTGAACCGCTGAACCGGTAATCAATAAGGGGGACACTAATGTTATGCCAAATTCGGCCTGACAAGCCAGTCCACTACACGCCGTTCTGTACTCAGAATGCAATAAAAAAGCCGCATATAGCGGCTTTTTTTTAAAAATGACCCGGTCATTTCGCGTTTCTTTCCTGAGCAATAAGATATTCAGCGACTTTCAACATTCCAGAGTGACCGCCTGCCTTTTCAGCCGTGACGCGGTATTTACCGTTTATGATAAGCGTTGGAACACTCTTAATACCATAGCCTTTCAGCTTAGATGCCCCCTGATTCATACGCATATTTACTGCGAAGGAACCATTCATCTTAGTAAACTTAGCCTTATCAACACCCAAGTCTGCATAAAAATCGGCAAGATCATCCAGGCTACCGAAGCGACGGCGTTCTTTGTGCAGCGCATCAAAGGTTGGCTGATGAGTTTTATCGACAACTTTCAGCAGGTCTGCGGTGTAATAAGCACGAGCCAGGGGCTCCCAGGAGCGCGAAAAAACGGCAGGAGTGCGGATAAAGTTCACATCATCCGACAGGTTTTTAGTCCAGCTATGCAACATAGGCTCGAAGCTGGCGCAATGCGGACAAAGATAACCAAAGGCTTCCACCACTTCCACTTTGCCCTTAACAGCCGTTGGGACTGGCAGTGCAATGACTTCATAGTTTATTCCGGCCTTATAGTCCTCCGCCTGCGCAATCACCGCAGTAAGAACCAGTAACAAACCAACACCCAGGTTTTTTAACATATGTATCTCCACCCTTTGAGAAAATCCAAACACTTATGACAAGTCAATATGCTTCAAGTTCAGCACCGGCGCAAATAAAACTCACGCAATAAAAAAGGCAGCTTACGCTGCCTTTCCTGACTCAGAACTGAATATTAATTCAGGCCCTGAATGTAACTTGCTACCGCCTGAATCTCTTTATCACTCAGTTTAGCCGCGATATCACGCATCATTTTCTGAGGATCATTATTTCGCGCTTCTACACGGAAATTCTTCAGCTGTGTTTCTGTATAAGCAGAATGCTGACCACCCAATTGAGGATAACCTGCAGAGGCAATACCTTTGCCCTGTGCGCCATGACAAGCGGTACAAGCGGCAATGCCTTTAGACTCTACACCGGCACGGTAAATTTTCTCACCCGCTTCAACCAGGTCGGCTTTAGCCGCGCCGATTTGAACCGGCTTAGAAGCGTAGTAAGCAGAAATATCTGCCATATCCTGATCACTCAGGTTGGTCAGAAGACCTGTCATTTCAACAACCTGACGGCTGCCTGCTTTAATTTCCTGCAACTGCTTTAGCAGGTAACGCTCATTCTGGCCTGCCAGTTTAGGAAAATTACCTACAGCGCTATTGCCATCAACTCCGTGACATGCGCCGCATACAGCTGTTTTACCTTGCCCTGCAGCAGCATCACCCGCCGCATGTGCAACACTCATGATACTCACGCTTGCCAGTAAGGCGATCAGTAGTTTATTCATCGACTAATCCAGA
>JAIBDA010000022.1 GCA_024679635.1 Amphritea sp.
AATCAGACTGTCAAGTGGTTTGGGTAAGTTACTCGAACGCGCAGGAGGGGAGCAGCAGTGTTGCTCCCCTTTTTTTGAATTTGAATTAATAGATTGTTGATGGGGTAAAACCAAATGGCAAAGTTCTCCGCTAAGCAGGTTAAAGAACTGCGCGATCGTACCGGTCTGGGTATGATGGAATGTAAAAAAGCGCTCGCTGCTGCTGATGGCGATGTTGATAAAGCGATCGAAGAACTGCGTAAAGCGTCTGGCATGAAGGCGGCTAAAAAAGCTGGCCGTACCGCTGCTGAAGGTGTTGTAGTTGTTAAAGTTGCTGATGACAGTAGCTATGCTGTAGCAGTTGAAGTTAACTCTGAAACTGACTTTGCTGCTCGTGATGAAAACTTCCTGGCGTTCACTCAAACTGTTCTGGCAAAAGCTTTCGCTGATAAGCAGACAGATGTTGCAGTGCTGATGGCTGGTGAGCTTACGGATGTGCGTGATGCACTGGTTCAAAAGATCGGTGAGAATATTGGCGTTCGTCGTGTTTTCATTGTTGAAGGTGAAACTGTAGCTGCTTATGTTCACGGTACTGGCACTTTGGCGGCAATTGTTGCTCTGAATGGTGGTAACGCTGAGCTGGCTAAAGATGTTGCAATGCATGTGACGGCTGTTAACCCACAAGTGGTTAGCAAAGAAGATATGCCTGCTGACGTTGTTGCTAAAGAGAAAGAAATTATTCTGGCTCAGCCTGATATGGCTAGTAAGCCGGCTGAGATCGCTGAAAAGATGGTTGTTGGTCGTATCAACAAGTACCTGGCTGAGAATAGCCTGGTAGAGCAGCCATTCGTTAAGAACCCAGATGTTAAAGTGGGTCTGCTGGTTAAAGACGCAGGCGCTTCTGTTGCATCTTTCACTCGCATCGAAGTAGGTGAAGGTGTTGAGGTCGAGCACAAAGACTTCGCCGCTGAGGTTGCTGAGCAGCTGAAGGGTTAAATACTGATCCTGCACAGATTGCGTGCCTATTCTGGGTGCGCAATCTCTTTTTTTCTTGATACACTGGTACGAACTCAGTCTGGGTGGAGACGAACCAATGCCGGCTTCAAATAAGCATTCCAAGTACAAGCGCATTCTTCTTAAATTAAGCGGCGAAGCCCTTATGGGAGAAGAGAATTTCGGGATCGATCCTAAAGTAATGAACCGAATGGCCCTGGAAATAGGCCAGTTGGTAGGTATTGGTGTACAGATCGGTATGGTTATCGGTGGTGGTAACTTGTTTCGTGGCGCGGCACTGAGTGCGGCAGGCCTGGATCGAGTGACTGGCGACCATATGGGTATGTTGGCAACCGTCATGAATGCTTTGGCAATGCGTGATGCGTTGGAACGTTCCAACATCCCAACCCGTGTTATGTCTGCGATTCCGATGACAGGTGTTGTCGAGGATTATGATCGTCGTAATGCAACCCGTTACCTTGAACAGGGTGATGTGGTTATTTTTTCTGCGGGAACGGGTAATCCCTTCTTTACTACTGACTCTGCCGCTTGCCTGCGGGGCATTGAGATTGATGCCGATGTTGTGATTAAAGCGACCAAAGTCGATGGTGTGTATAACGCAGACCCAATGAAAGATCCTTCCGCTAAACGCTATAGTCATCTGACTTTTGATGCAGCTATTGAGAAGCAGCTAGGGGTTATGGATCTGACTGCTATTTGCTTAGCCCGGGACCATGCAATGCCGGTTCGGGTATTTAATATGAACAAGCCGGGTGCGCTGGCCAACCTTATTGTTGGTGGCGACGAGGGAACCCTCATCGAAAATAATGAGGTCGTAGGAGATAAATATGCTGAATGAGATCGCTCAGGATGCCCAGGATCGAATGGGTAAAAGTCTGGAAGCTTTGATTACTAACCTGAAGAAAATTCGTACAGGTCGCGCTCATCCAAGTATTCTGGAAACAGTACAGGTGAACTATTACGGTTCTAATGTGCCACTGAGTCAGGTTGCTAACATTAGTGTTGAAGATGGTCGTACCTTGTCTATCTCTCCATGGGAATCAAATTTGGTTCCGGATATTGAAAAAGCGATCATGAAGTCCGACCTGGGATTGAACCCATCTACGGCGGGTGCGGTTATTCGTGTACCAATGCCTGCGCTGACGGAAGAAACCCGAAAAGGTTATATTCGTCAGGCTCGTCAGGAGGCTGAGAATGGCCGGGTGTCGATCCGTAGTGTTCGTCGTGATGCTAACGGTGATGTTAAAGATCTGCTGAAGGAAAAAGAGATCACTGAAGATGATGCTCGTAGCAGTGAAGATAATATTCAAAAGCTGACGGATAAGTTTATCGCCGAAGTGGATGTGTTGCTTCAGGCGAAAGAAGCTGATTTGATGGAAATTTGATAGGGAATAGCCGGTAACTCAAGTTGCCGGCATCTGATATGTCTGAAAAATTACAGCTCAGCTTACCTGCGGGTAAATCTGTACCTCGTCATATTGCTCTCATTATGGATGGCAATAATCGGTGGGCGAAAAAGCACGGAAAAGGAAGCCTTGCGGGTCATCGGGCAGGCGTTGATAGTGTTCGAAGCGTAGTGCAAGGTTGTGCTGAGTTAGGTGTGGAAGTACTGACGCTGTTTGCCTTCAGTAGTGAAAACTGGCAACGACCTCCCCTTGAAGTCAAAGGGTTGATGGAGTTGTTTGCGTTTGCGCTTGATCGTGAGGTAAGAAAACTTCATAAACATAATATCAGGCTGCATGTCATTGGTGATAGAAGCCGTTTCAGTCAAACACTGCAAAAGAAGATCAGCAAAGCTGAGCAGATGACAGCTGAAAATACCGGTTTGATCGTCAATGTGGCGGCTAATTATGGCGGTAAGTGGGATATTGTTGAAGCGGCTAAACGTTTTGCTCAGGGCTGTTTAGACGGTCAGTATACGCCCGATCAACTAGATGCAGATCTGCTGGGTTCAATGATCTCTTTAAGTGATCAACCGGCGCCGGATCTGTGTATTCGTACTGCTGGTGAGCAGAGAATAAGTAATTTTCTGATTTGGCAGATGGCCTATAGTGAGTACTTCTTTAGTGACCTGCTATGGCCTGATTTTGATAAATATGCGTTGGGCGCTGCTATTCAGAGTTATGCAACTCGTGAACGTCGTTTTGGTAAGACTAGCGAACAATTAGAGGCAGATGATGCTTAAAGAGAGGGTTTGGACTGCAGTCCTGTTGGCTCCACTGGTTTTGGCGGGGCTTTTCCTCACCAGTTTTGACGTTTTTAAAGTGTTTGTCGCGGGTATTGTATTGCTAGGTGCCTGGGAATGGGCAAATCTGGCTGGCCTGGCTTCATTATCCTCTCGTTTTGGATACACTTCTCTGATCGCTGCTTTAATGGCCGTTTTAAACTATGTTTCCCCTCAGGCCAGTTTTGTTGGATATCTCTCAGTTGCTGTGGTTTTTTGGCTGGTTGCTCTGTTCTGGGTGATTCGTTACCCCGTAGCAGGCGCCTGGCAATCAGTCTGGCGACGCGCCTTGATCGGTATTGTTGTTCTTTTGCCTTGTTGGATGGGGTTGGTAAGCCTGCAAAACCTTCCGTCCGGTGGGGCTCTGATGTTGATGCTGCTGTTACTGGTCTGGGGTGCTGATATAGGTGCTTATTTTGCAGGTAAAACCTGGGGGCAGGCTAAACTTGCGCCTAATGTTAGTCCCGGCAAAACACGGGCTGGATTATGGGGAGGTCTGACATCTTGTGCAGTGATCGCTCTCGGTTTTGTTATCTATCTGGAACTTGGGCTGCTGGATGGAGTCTATCTGTTGCTGTTGGCGATGATTGCCGGAGTTGCTTCTGTATTGGGTGACCTGTTTGAGAGCATGTTAAAGCGCCATCGCGGTATTAAAGACAGTAGTCAGTTGCTGCCGGGTCACGGTGGCATACTTGACCGAATTGATAGTATTACCTCAGCTGCGCCTGTTTTTGTATTGGGTGTGCAGTTGCTGGCAATCTCCTGAATTTGAGGTTTGATGGATATTCTTAATACTGTATTCGCATTAATTGTTACCTTGGGGATTCTGGTAACGATTCATGAATACGGGCACTTCTGGGTAGCTCGGCGCTGCGGTGTCAAAGTGCTGCGCTTTTCGGTTGGCTTTGGTACGCCTTTAATTCGCTGGCGTGACAAGTTAGATACCGAATACGTTATCGCCATGATCCCTCTTGGGGGTTATGTTTCGATGCTTGACGAGCGGGAGTCTGAGGTCGAGCCAGCGTTGCAGGATCAGGCGTTTAACCGAAAGCCAATATTGCAACGAATAGCGATTGTAGCGGCCGGCCCTGTTGTTAATCTTCTTTTTGCCGTACTTGTTTATTGGGCTATGTTTGTCTCCGGTGTTGAAAAGGTTGTGCCGGTTATCGGAAGCGTTGTATCTGATAGTATTGCTGAGCAATCTGGATTACAGCCAGGGGTTGAGATTCTTTCTGTCGCGGGTCGGGTGACTCATTCCTGGGATGACGTCAATCTGGTGATGGCAAGTTATATTGGAGAGTCGGCAGTTGTACCGCTAACGGTGCGTGAGTCGGCGCAAGGGCTTAGACAGAATTTCCAGTTAAACCTGAATGGCTGGCATTTTAATCCTGAGACGCAAAGTCCATTATCTGCTTTAGGTATAACGCCTTACCGGCCTATATATCCTGCGGTGATCGGTCAGATTGTTGAGGGTGGTGCAGCTAATCGTGCCGGTTTACTGGTTGCTGATCAGGTTGTCTCTGTTAATGGAGTATCGGTACCTGAGTGGATTGATCTGGTAAAGCTTGTTCGAAAAAGTGCTGGTCAGGAACTTGCAGTTGAATTGATGCGTAGTGGTCAGTTATTGTCGATAACAATGACTCCTGTTGAAGTTTTTGAAGGAGAGCTAAGTGTCGGCAAAATCGGTGCAGCGGTTGCCCCGGTTGAATGGCCACCAGAAATGTTACGGCAGGTTCGCTATGGCGTAATAGAGTCGATTCAGCAGGCGTTTTCTAAAACCTGGCAGATGATTAGTTTAACCCTTGATTCTATTTGGAAAATGTTTGAAGGGATCTTATCGGTAAAAAACTTGAGTGGGCCGATAACCATTGCTAAAGTGGCGGGGGCTTCTGCTGCTTCGGGTGTGGAAGCGTTCGCTGGTTTTTTGGCGTACTTGAGTATTAGTCTCGGTATTCTTAACTTACTGCCAATTCCTATGCTGGATGGCGGCCATCTGCTGTATTACGCAGTAGAGCTGCTGAGGGGGAGGCCTGTATCTGAAAAGGTACAGATGATCGGGTTAAGAATCGGGATGGCAGTTTTGTTTTCGATTATGGGCGTCGCTATTTTTAATGACTTAATGCGGCTTTAAATTTTTCTATTTCAATATAAGAACTAGTTCATGAAGATCAGAATCGGACTTATCTTTTCCCTGGCTCTACTGTCATCGATTGCGTGGGCGCAATCATTTACTGTCGAAGATGTGCGACTGGAGGGGCTGCAGCGTGTTGAGCCCGGCCTTGTTCTGCGTAATTTTGATGTTGATTCGGGTCAGAGTGTTGATCAGAAAGCGCTTGCGGAAGCGACCCGCAGGGTGTTCCGTACCGGCTATTTCGATGATATCCAAATTGCCCGGGATGGCAATGTGTTGATTGTCAAAGTTCAGGAGCGGCCCGCAGTCAGTATTATTCGACTAGAGGGTAATAAGGTACTGGAAGACGAGATGCTGCTGGATGGTCTGAAGCAAAATGGTCTTCGTGAAGGCGATGTATTCAAACGGGCGACCCTGGATAAAATTCGTCAGGATCTGTTACGACTTTATGCAGGTCAGGGGCGTTATGGCGCCGCGATAGAAGCGGAAGTTGAGCCGCTATCTGAAAACCGTGTGGCCTTGAATATAGACATTAAAGAGGGCAAGGTTGCCACCATTCAGCATGTTAATATTGTTGGAAACTCAGCATTTACTAATGAAGAACTCCAGCAAGAGTTTTCTCTGAAACTCCCAGGCTTTTGGGATTTCTTCAGTGATTCCGATAAGTATGCCCGGGAGAAACTGGCGGGAGACCTGGAGCGCTTAAGATCATACTATCTTGATCGGGGATATATCAATTTCACAATTGATTCATCTCAGGTGTCATTGTCGCCGGATAAGAAACATGTTTACGTCACTATCAGCGTTACTGAAGGTGAGAAGTTTAGCGTTGGAAAAATCACCGTTGCAGGTGAGCTGGTTGTTGATGAGCAGGAGCTGCTAAACGAGATTACGGTGATAGAGGGCGCAACATTCTCACGCAGAGAGATGACGGCGTCACAGGATGCGTTAACCCGTAAGCTGGGTGATAACGGCTATCTCTTCGCCAATGTAAGCCCGGTACCGAAGGTTAGTGGAGATAATACCGTTAATTTGCAGTTCTTCGTTGCCCCAGGCAAGCGAACCTATGTTCGGCGCATCGCTATCAAGGGAAATACCAAAACCGCAGATGAGGTTACGCGTCGCTCCATTTCTCAAATGGAAGGCGGAATTGCTTCTACGGCTTCGATTGAGCGGTCTAAGCAACGAATTGCTCAAACTGGATATTTTAAAGATGTAAATGTGGAAACTTCACCGGTACCTGGTACTGATGATCAGGTTGATCTGCAATACAGTGTTATTGAGGATAATACCGGTAATTTTGCTGCCAGTGTTGGCTTCTCTCAAACCAGTGGAGCTATTTTTAACCTGAGTGTCGAGCAGGAAAACTTCCTTGGCTCAGGTAACAGCGTAGGTTTTGGTATTACCCAGAGTGATACCATTACTGAGTATAAATTCAGCTATGTAGAGCCTTACTACACTGTTGATGGTGTCAGCCGGGGCTATAACGTTTATTCTCGTGAAACTAATTACGATGAAGAAAATGTGAGTAATTACTCTACTGATGCCATAGGTGGCGGTGTTAATTTTGGTTATCCCATGGATGACTACCAGCGCCTTAACTTCAGTTTTAACTACGAAAGACTCAAAGTGAAGACAGTTTCAGATACCTCTGATGAGGTGTTGGACTTCTTGGCTGAAGAGGGTGACGAATATAATATCTTCAATACGAAGCTGAGTTGGAGTGATAACCATCTGGATCGAAAGATATTCCCTTCTAAGGGTTATTCTCAGAGTGCATCAATTGAGCTCGGCATTCCGGGAAGTGATCTGTCTTATCATAAAGAACAGTATAAAGGGCGTATCTACTATCCTCTTTATGAAGGTGGTTATGTTGCGTCCGTGCGTGGTCGCTTGGGCTATGCGGGTAAGTTAGGCGATAACGCTTATCCTTTCTTTAAAAACTACTATAGCGGTGGTCTTTCCTCTGTTCGGGGTTTTCAATCTAATTCACTGGGGCCGCGTGACTCTAAAAACGATCCCTTCGGCGGTAACGTTGCTATTGATTTCAGTGGCGAGCTAATCTTCCCGATACCTTTTATGGAAAATACGGACTCAATGCGGACGTTGATATTTGCTGACGCAGGTAATGTTTTCCAGACAGAATGCCCCGCTGGTAGTACCAATTGTGACAATGGTATTAAGTTTGATGAGTTACGTTATTCTGCTGGTTTAGGCTTTAGCTGGCTAACGCCTATTGGTCCGATCTCAATAGCGCTTTCTCGAGCGCTTAATGCAGAAGATACGGATGATACGCGATTCTTTGAGTTTGCTCTTGGTCGAACCTTCTAATGGAGAAACAAATGTTTCGATTATTGATAATTATTACTGGGCTGGTATTTAGCCTTAATGCTATGGCTGAAAAAATAGGTACTCTGAGTGTTCAGCAAGCATTGCTGACGAGTAAGGCTGCGGAAGGATTCCGTGATCAACTGAAGTCCGAGTTTAGTGGTGATCAGAAGCAGTTAATGGATCTAGAGGCTCAGGCTAAAAAGATTCAGGAAAATATTAAGAAAGGTCAGGGTACTCAGTCTAAGGAAGTGCAAGATCAGCAACGGGTGCAGTTTCAGAAGGCCTACGGTGAGTATCAGCGCCTGGCTCAGGAGCTACAGCAAAAACAGCGCCAGCGTGAAGAAAGTTTTCTGAAAGAGATGCGCCCTAAACTGGATAAAGTTATCCGTGGTCTGATCGATAGCGAGGGCTATGACATTGTTGTGAACAAAGAAGCCACTATCTTTGCGAAGCCTGGGTTGGATATCACAGCTAAAGTTGTTGAACTGCTGAATAAGCAATAATTAAAGATGACCATGCCAAGCTACACTGTAACTGAACTGGCATCCTTGCTGGATGCCAAACCAGTTTTGTCTGACAGGCTAATTAATGGTATCGGGACACTTGAGCGGGCAACTGAAACGCAGCTGTCATTTTTACATAATAGTCGTTATCAGCAGCAACTCACGGGTAGTCTGGCGGGTGCCATATTAGTGAGAGAAGAGCAACGGCACGATGTGTCTTCGGTTGCGCTTGTTGTTGATGATCCGTACCTAGCCTATGCTAGGGCTACGGCTCTTTTTGCGGTTAATCGCTGTTCATCTAGTGTGCCGATTAGCCCTTCGGCTATTATTAGTCCGGATGCAAAGGTTGCGGATAATGTAATTATTGGCCCTAATGTTGTGATAGGTGAAGAAGTAACTATCGCATCAGGGGTCTCTATCGGAGCAAACTGTGTAATCGGCGCTGATTGCTCTATCGGCGAGGGTACGCGTCTTGCTGCTAATGTAACCCTGTATAGTGACATCAGAGTGGGAACCGACTGCCTTATTCATAGCGGGGCAGTAATTGGTGCAGATGGCTTTGGTTTTGCTAATGACGCCGGTGAGTGGGTTAAAATACATCAGCTGGGTGGTGTTCTAATTGGTGATGGCGTTGAGATAGGTGCCGGAACAACGATAGATCGCGGCGCTTTGGATGACACTGTTATTGGTAATGGTGTGATTCTTGATAATCAGATTCAGATTGGTCATAACACAGTGATTGGTGATCGTACTGCGATAGCGGCCTGTACCGCGATTGCCGGTAGCACCCGAATTGGTAAAAACTGCACTATCGCCGGAGCTTGTGCGATAGCAGGGCATTTAACCTTGGTTGATGGTACACATATAACCGGGATGTCGATGGTTAGCAGGTCGATTTTGCAACCAGGTGCTTATTCATCTGGGACAGCGGCAGAGCCGCATCAGCAATGGAAACGTAATGCGGTGAGGTTTCGTCAATTGGATGAGATGTCTCGCCGAATTAAAAAATTAGAAAAAACTGTAAAGCAGCAGAACACTGAAGGTCAGCCTTAATGATGGATGTAAACGAGATCCGCAAATATTTACCACACCGTTACCCTTTCCTGTTGGTCGATCGGGTCGTTGAATTGATTCCGGGAGAATCAATCGTTGCGTACAAGAACGTGACCGTGAATGAACCGTTCTTTAATGGGCATTTTCCCGATCATCCGGTCATGCCTGGCGTATTGATTCAGGAAGCGATGGCGCAAGCGGCGGGTATCCTGGGTTTTAAAACCATGGATAAAACACCCCAGGATGGATCGATTTATTATTTTGTTGGTTCTGATAAACTGCGCTTTAAGCGTCCGGTTATTCCGGGGGACCGACTGCAATTAGAAGCGAAGATTGTTTCTGAAAAACGTGGTATCTGGAAATTTGATGTTCGTGCTACAGTAGACGGTGAGCTGGCAAGCTCAGCTGCTATTCTTTGTGCAGATAGAAAGGTTTAATTTTGATCCACTCTAGCGCCATTATTGATCCTTCTGCCCGCCTGGCTGATGATGTCGAGGTGGGTCCTTGGACTGTTATAGGTCCTAATGTTGAGGTCGGGTCCGGGACAAGAATTAACTCTCATGTGGTTATCAAAGGGCCGACTAAAATAGGTTCCGGTAACCATATTTTTCAGTTTGCCAGTATTGGTGAAGACTGTCAGGATAAAAAGTACAACGGTGAGCCTACCGAGCTTCTGATAGGCGATAATAATGTCTTTCGCGAAGGCTGTACTGTTCATCGTGGCACGATTCAGGATAACAGTATTACCATTATAGGTAGCGATAATCTGTTTATGGCGAATGTTCATGTAGCCCATGATTGTGTCGTGGGTAACAATAATATTCTGGCTAATAACTGTGCGATTGCGGGCCATGTTCAGATGGGTGACAATATTATTCTGGGGGGCTTCACTGCTGTGCATCAGTTTTGCGTAATTGGGTCACACAGTATGTGTGGTGCAGGTACTGTTGTGCTTAAGGATATCCCGGCATTTGTTATGTCCAACGGGAATAGTGCTCAGCCCCACGGCATTAATGCTGAGGGTCTGAAACGTCGCGGCTTCTCTTCTGAAGCGATTCAGAATATTAAACGCGCTTATAAAATCATCTACCGTCAGGGGCTGAAACTGGATCAGGCTATCGCTCAGCTTGAGCTGATAACCAGTCCTGAAATACAGTTACTGACGGACTCTCTTAAGGCCTCGACTCGAGGCATCATTCGATAGGGTGTCAATGAGTCCCCTACGCATAGGTATCGTTGCAGGTGAAGCATCGGGAGATATTCTCGGTGCCGGGCTGCTGGCCGAACTAAATCGTCGTTTTCCCGGTATAGAGATTGAAGGTATTGGTGGTGAGCTGATGCAGGCAGAAGGTTGTAAAAGCCTTTACGCTATGGATCGCTTGTCCGTTATGGGCTTGGTTGAGGTTTTAAGCCGATTGCGAGAGCTGTTGGGAATCCGTAAATCACTTGTGGCCCATTTTAACGAACATAGACCCGATCTGTTTATCGGGATCGATGCACCTGACTTCACCCTCAATCTTGAAGGTAAATTGCGCAGTATCGGTATTCCAACGGTACATTACGTCAGTCCCTCGGTTTGGGCTTGGCGTAGTAAGCGGGTTTTTAAAATTCTTAAAACCACTGATTTGATGCTGACCTTGTTTCCCTTTGAGGCGAAGTTCTATGAGAAGCATGCCATGCCGGTTGAATTTGTCGGTCACCCGCTGGCGAATATGATCCCTTTGGAAGCTGATCAGGCAGGTGCTCGGTCAGATCTCGGTCTGCCTCAAGGCCGGCGAATAGTTGCATTAATGCCGGGTAGCCGGGGTGGAGAGCTAAAGTATCTGGCCCAGCCTTTTTTAGATACGGCTCGCTGGCTGTTAAAGCGTCACTCTGATCTGGTTTTTGTTATGCCTGCGGCCAATCAACAGCGGTTTGATCATCTGCGAGAGTTACTTGATAGGGATTACAGTGACCTACCGATAGAGCTCGTATTAAAACGCTCCCGTGAGGTTATGACAGCGGCAGATGCTGTGTTGCTGGCATCAGGTACGGCTACTCTTGAAGCGTTGTTGCTGAAGAAACCTATGGTTGTTGCTTATCGGATGGCACCCCTCACCTATAGTATTCTTTCGCGGTTGGTGAAAAGTGACTATATCTCTCTGCCTAACCTTCTAGCCGATGCACCACTGGTTCCGGAAATTCTTCAGGATGAGGTCAGACCCGGGGTGCTTGGGCCTGCTGTTGAGCAGGCACTGTTGGATAGTGATGACAGCAGCAATCTGAAACACCGGTTTGTCGATATTCATCATCAGTTACGCCAGGATGCGAGTAAAAAAGCGGTCGACGCTATCGTTAAGTTGTTACAGGCGCGAGGGAGGTTGGATGCAGACTCAGGATTTTGATTTTTCTGGGATAAAATTGATTGCAGGGGTCGATGAAGTGGGCCGTGGCCCTCTAATCGGTAATGTTGTGACTGCTGCGGTTATTCTGGATCCGGCTAACCCCATTGATGGGCTGACAGATTCAAAGAAGCTTAGTGAAAAGAAGCGTGAGCAGTTGTTTCCTTTGATCCAAGAGCGGGCTTTGGCCTGGGCAATTGCCTGGGCGACACCCGCAGAGATAGATGAACTGAATATTCTTCATGCAACCATGCTGGCGATGCAGCGGGCCGTTAATCAATTGAGTGTGACACCAGAATTTGCTTTGATAGACGGTAACCGTTGTCCTCCTGGTCTGCCATGTCCATCGGAAGCGATTGTGAAAGGTGATCTGAAAGAGCCTTCCATTAGTGCTGCGTCAATCCTGGCGAAGGTTTATCGAGACCGGGAGATGCAAGCGCTGGATCTTCTCTATCCTGACTATGGGTTTGCAAAGCATAAGGGCTACCCGACAGCGCTGCACATGGAGAAGCTGCGTCTGCTTGGGCCTCTTCCGGAACACCGGCGTAGCTTTAGACCGGTTGCTGAATTGTTAACTTCTACTAAAACTTAATAAACGAGCTGAAATGACTGATCCAGCCTTTGTACATCTGCGCATGCATACCGAGTTCTCGCTGGTCGATGGACTGGTGCGTATAAAAGACCTTATCGGGGTGGCGAAGGATCAGCAGATCCCGGCGATCGCTATTACCGATCAGGTTAATCTATTTGCTTTGATTAAGTTCTTTAAAGCGACAACTGGAGCTGGCGTAAAACCAATCTTTGGTGCAGATGTTTGGGTAGAAAACGAGGCTGAGCCAGAATCTACACCCCATAGAATGACCCTGTTGTCGATGAATGAGCAGGGCTATCGAAATCTGATGGAGTTGATTTCGCTGGCTTATGAGCACGGTCAGAATGTGCAGCCAGATTTTGCACTATTGAAGAAAAACTGGATTTTCGATCGCTCCGAAGGGTTGATAGCACTGTCGGGTGCAAAAGAGGGAGAGGTTGGTAGGGCTTTATCAGACAATGATTCGGCTCGCGGGATTGTAGATCAGTGGCAACAGGTATTTCAGGATCGTTTCTATCTGGAAGTTCAGCGAACGGGTCGTGCCGGCGATGAAAGTTGTGTTCATGCTTCAGTTCAGTTGGCGCATGAAACCGGTTGCCCGTTGGTTGCGACCAACGAAGTGATGTTTATCCGGCCAGAGGATTTTGAGGCCCATGAGGTTCGTGTCTGTATTAACCAAAGCCGGACTCTGGAAGACCCTAACCGCCCAAAGAACTACACTGAACAGCAGTATCTGCGCAGCGCAGAGGAGATGGTTGAGCTGTTTAGCGATATCCCTTCCGCGATAGAAAACAGCGTTGAGATAGCTAAGCGTTGTAATGTTGAACTGGATTTAGGGACTTACTATCTGCCGAAATACCCGATCCCTGCAGGGATGACGATGGATCAGTTCTTTGCTGATGTGTCCTGGAAAGGGCTGGAGGATCGGCTTGAGATCTTGCTGGACAAAGATGACCCTGAGTATGCTGAAAAGCGTAAGCCCTATGAAGAAAGGATGCGGTTTGAGCTCGATATTATCACTCAGATGGGTTTCCCCGGTTACTTCCTGATCGTAATGGATTTTATCCAGTGGGGTAAGGATAACGGCGTGCCAGTGGGTCCTGGCCGGGGTTCAGGTGCAGGCTCATTGGTGGCTTATGCGCAGAAGATCACTGATCTTGATCCGTTAGAGTATGATTTGCTGTTTGAACGGTTCTTGAATCCAGAGCGGGTATCGATGCCTGACTTTGATATCGATTTTTGTATGGATAACCGGGATAGGGTTATCGATTATGTAGCCGAAACTTATGGCCGCGATGCGGTATCGCAGATCGTTACCTTCGGTACTATGGCGGCTAAAGCGGTAGTGCGAGATGTTGCCCGGGTACAGGGTAAGCCTTTTGGGCTGGCCGACAAACTTTCTAAGCTGATCCCCTTTGAGATCGGCATGACGCTAACCAAGGCCATGGATGAAGAGCCTTTAATGCGGGAGTTCGTTGAAGGTAACGAAGAAGCTCAGGAAATTATGGAGATGGCCTTTAAGTTAGAAGGCTTGACCCGAAATGTGGGTAAACATGCCGGCGGTGTGGTAATAGCGCCGACTAAATTGACCGACTTTTCTGCAACTTATTGTGATGAGCTTGGCCAGGGGTTGGTGACTCAGTTCGATAAGAATGATGTTGAGGAAGCCGGGCTGGTTAAGTTCGACTTCCTCGGCCTGCGGACCCTGACGATCGTGGACTGGGCGGTCAAAACGATTGATCGTATACGGGCTAAGAGTGATGAGGAGCCCCTGGATATAGCGCTAATCGACCTTGAAGACAGGGCCACCTTTGATCTACTGCAATCAGCCGAAACGACTGCGGTGTTTCAGCTTGAGTCCAGTGGTATGAAAGATCTGGTGCGTCGTCTTCGGCCTGACCGCTTTGAGGATATTATCGCACTGGTGGCGTTATTTCGTCCTGGACCGCTTCAGTCGGGCATGGTAGATGACTTTATCTTGCGAAAGCATGGTCAGGCTGAATTGGCTTATCCCCATGCGGATTATCAGCTGGATAGCTTGCAACCGGTATTGGAACCTACCTACGGTATTATCCTGTATCAGGAGCAGGTGATGCAGATTGCCCAGGTGATGGCGGGATACACCCTCGGTGGTGCGGATATGCTGCGCCGGGCCATGGGTAAGAAAAAGCCTGAAGAGATGGCCAAGCAGCGCACCTCTTTCCTGGAGGGTTCGGCAACCAACGGTATCGATGCGGATCTGGCTGGAAATATCTTTGATCTGGTAGAAAAATTTGCAGGTTACGGCTTTAACAAATCCCACTCGGCGGCTTACGCGCTTGTTTCTTATCAGACTGCCTGGCTGAAAACGCATTATCCGGCTCCGTTTATGGCGGCGGTACTGTCATCTGATATGCAGAACACCGATAAAGTGGTGATCTTCATAGAAGAGTGCCGCAACATGAAGTTGCCTCTGGTGCTACCGGATGTGAATTTTGGCGAGTATATGTTCACCGTTAATGAAATGGGTGAAATTGTCTATGGTCTGGGTTCGATAAAAGGGGTCGGTGAAGGTCCGATTGAGTCGATAGTTGAAGCTCGCAATGCAGGAGGCGAATTTAGTGATATTTTTGATTTCTGTAAGCGGGTGGGTAGTAAAAAACTAAATAAGCGGGTTTTGGAAGCCTTGGTTCGCTCTGGGGCGCTGGATCATGTCGGGCCTGACAGGGCGCAATTATGGGCTTGTATACCTGAGGCGTTGAAAGCTGCGGATCAGTCAGAGCGCAATCAAAGTGCGGGCATGTTTGACCTGTTTGGCGAAGTTGAGGCTGAACAGCCGAGAGATCCCTACGCCGAGTATATGAAACTGCGTAGCTGGACCGATAAGGAGCGTTTGCAGGGCGAGAAAGACACCCTGGGCCTCTATGTTACCGGTCATCCGATAGATGAATATGAATCGGAACTACCGCATTTTATCTCTAAAAGAATTGGTGAATTACAGCCCCAGAGAGGGCAGCAGCAGAAAATGCTGGGTCTGGTGGTCGATATTAGGGTGATGAAAACGAAGAAAGGCGATCCTCTCTGTTTTGTGACTCTGGATGATCGTACCTCCCGGATTGAGGTCTCGCTGTTTGGTGAAGCCTATGACGAATGCCGTGCAGCGCTGGTAAAAGATGCCATCTTGTTAATCGAAGGAGAGATTACCGTCGATAGCTATTCCGGCACGGATAAGTTGAAAGTGCGGGGTAGTACAGTGGTGGATATTACTCAGTGTCGGGCCCGTTATGGCCAACATATAGAGATTGACTGTGATGAGCAGCAGCTACGGGAACGTCCACTGAAGGCCTTTGGTGAGTTGCTTGAGGCAAACAAAGGAAACGTTAAAATGCCGGTTGCGCTGAGATATAGTCGTAAAGATGCCTGTGCAACGCTGTCGCTGGGCGACGGGTGGCAGGTGCCGCCAACCGATGAGCTTTTGCTTAAACTTAAAGATCAGTTCGGTGGTGATGCGGTACGGATTCGCTATTGATCGGGGTGGTTCTTAAACCCAA
>JAIBDA010000045.1 GCA_024679635.1 Amphritea sp.
CGGTCAGATTTTCCGCTGTTATATGCGCACCAACCTTGATGTCCTGGTTACCGGCGATAATGTAATCTGGCGAGCCGGGACAGAATATGGCGTCGTCGTTGCCAACCAGCCACGTACAACCATTCTGCAGCGACCCAATAATCATGGTGAACTCAAGCCCGTAGCCGCCAATATTGATCAGATTGTCATTACAATTGCGGTTGAACCTCTGGCCCATTACAACCTCATAGACCGCTATCTGGTTGCGTCTGAACTGAGCGGCATCGAACCGATTATTCTGCTGAACAAAACGGATCTGTTGAACGATGAAAACCGTTCCCGTGCCGAGACCATGATTGCGCTGTACCGCTCTATTGGCTATCAGGTTATGACCGTATCCTCAACGGATCAACAAGGCCTCGCCCCTCTTCAGGAACAGCTTAATAATAGAATTAGCGTATTTGTCGGCCAGTCTGGCGTTGGTAAATCGTCGCTAATAAACGCATTGCTACCAGGTATAGACCTCAAAGTGGGGGCATTATCTGAATCCACCCGCAAAGGTACTCATACCACTACTACCGCCCGGCTTTTCCATTTTCCTGAAGGTGGCGACCTGATCGACTCACCCGGAATACGTGAGTTTGGTCTCTGGCATATCAATGAACATAACCTGCTTGATGGGTTTCGAGAATTCACGCCTTTCCTCGGTTATTGCAAATTCAGAGATTGCAACCATGAACGGGAACCCGGCTGCGCTATCAAAACAGCTATAGAAGAGGGTAAGATCAGCGAACAACGAGTAAACAGTTACAAACACATCCTGAATTCATTGAATCAGGACTGAAACAGGCGGGGACAGTCAGGGCTGATGACCGAACAACAAAACCCTCAAAATGCTGAGCAGTGGTGTAGTCTTCTAAGTGACAAGCGGCCACCGGTCAGACTCAGTATCATCAAGCGGTTAGAGAAAAAACTGAGTGATAAAGATTGCTCCGTTGTCGATATAAGCCGTTTGATAAAAGCTGATCCTTTACTTTGCTTTCACGCAGCACAGGAAGCAAGCAAGCTTCACGATGAAAAAAAATCAGAAGTCACTAGCATCGATCACGCTATCGGCTCGCTTGGGTTACAAAAAATATCAATACTGGTAAAAAATCTACCCAGTATCCGACTCAATCCCGCCAGTACAGCTCAGAAGATGTATTTTCGTTCCATCGCCAATAGTCATCATGCTGCAATTCAAGTGCGTAGCTGGCTTAAACAAGCCCGTGGAAGTATGTTTGCCGAAGAGAGCTATCAGGCAGCATTGTTCTATGGCGTAGGCCACTGGCTACTCTGGCTTGAAGCGCCCTCTCATATGTCCAGAATTCAGGTGCTAATTCGGGATAAAGGAATCAGTCCTGATCTCGCAGAAACCCAGGTGCTAGGCTGCACCCTTGAAGCGATCACTAAACAACTACTAACTATCTGGCCAGTATCCCAACTAGGCCGGATAACCCTGGAACAGGATTTCACCCTTAACCGGCAGATGATCACCCAGCTGCACCAGCGGGCACTGGGAGATCCTCGTTTAGACGGTGACAATCTGCGCCAGCTTAATCATCTGACCCAACAGAAGTTTTTCCCGGTGAAGCTCAGCGTCTGGCTGACCCAGGCGACCTCCTATGACTGGGGCAGCGAAGCGTCTCTACAGATAACCGATATCATTAATGATTACCTGCGATCAGAACTGAATCAAACTCAGGCCCTGTTACATAAGAACTGCGCTGTAGCGTCCCAGAGCTACCATGTTCCAGGCACTCTGGCCCCCGCCGCTGAGATGATAATGCTGCCTTCCGATCTACACCCGGCATACCGATTGACCAATGCGGATAAAAAACTATTTGGTGAACAGTCTCCAAACCCGGCTTTACAGATCAATAAGGATAAAAGTAAACGAGCTAATGACGCGGCAGACACCACTGGACTTCAGGAAAGTGAAAATAAAACTGAAAACAACAACGACACTCTTGATGGGAATAACGAACCGGTTTTAGCGCATGAAGATAAACAACCTTTGGTTATGCCTGAGCAAGAGCCCGAGTCTGACTTCCTGAATCAGGATATCTTCGAAATGTACGCCGAGCGTTTTATTAAACGGGCAGACCATTACACGCAGGGAACTCAGGTGCTGGATGACTTGCTCAGAGGGCTTACAGAAGGACTGGGGCTTAAACGGCTTGCCTTAAATATTATCCCGCCAAAAAGCGGCACTATCAAAGTCGTTAAAGGCGTCGGTTTTGAAGATGGACACCCGTTACTGCTTTCAAGTCACCCGCTGGCCTCTAACAGTCTGTTCTTTCGCCTGTATGAAAAACAGGGATGCATACTGGTGACTAAAGAGAATCGCCAACGAATAAAATCAATGCTCCCTGGTAGTTACAGTCGCTATGTCAGCGACAAGAACTACCTGATGATGTCGCTATTCGCGGGTAGCAAACCTATTGCGATCCTCTATGCCGACCGGGAAGGCCAACATGATGGCATTCAAAACTTTCATCAGGAAAAATTCAAATACCTCAGCACTGCCGCCGGGCTTTGTCTGAAAGAAGTATACAAAACCCGAGCCGGAGCCCGTAAATGAACCTGCCACTGGTGATATCACCACAACAACTATCAGACGCACTGAATCAACATGACGTACTCGTGGTTGATCTGTCATCTTCAGAGCACTATCAAAGCGGCCATATTCCCAATGCTATCCATATGGACCCGGCGAGACTGTTGCGGGGCAGCGGCGATATCAACAATAAAATTCCGCTACCTGACCAGATAAGTACCCTGCTCAGTGAGCTGGGGCTTACGCCAGAACGGCATATCGTTGTCTATGACGATCAAATGGGGCCCTGGGCTGGACGGATGATCTGGACTCTTCACAGCATCGGTCATAGTAAGTGCTCTTTTCTTAACGGCCACCTGACTGCATGGACTGCTGCTGGTTTCCCTGTGGAAACAACAGAACATAAAGCAAAACCCAGTCAATATCCGGTGACACAGCAATCCGGCTATCTCGCCGACATCCCCTATATCACCGAGCACCTTGGTGATCAGGATCATATCGTGCTTGACGTTCGCTCAGCGGCGGAATTCAGCGGCGAGAAAATAATCAACGTGAAACGGGGCGGACATATTCCAGGCGCGGTCAATTATGAATGGACCCGTGCACTGATATCCCCGGATTATCCGGAACTACGCCCCGCTGAAGAAATTCGGGCTGAATTAGCCGCGCTTGGGGTCACTCCAGATAAAACGGTTATTACCCATTGCCAGACTCATCGCCGTTCAGGGCTAAGCTATCTGTTTACAAAACACCTTGGGTTCGACAAGGTACGCTGCTACGATGGCTCCTGGTTTGAATGGGGTAACCGGGAAGATACTCCGGTTGAGTCCTGATTTTTAACACTATCCAAAATCGATCGGAATAATTTTCGGAAAACTGACTGTGAAAGATTCTCTGTTTATTTTGCTGCAACACCTGTTGCCGCAGCACCTGCTCTCCCGCGCCGTTGGCTACCTTGCAGAAAGCCGCTGCAACTGGATAAAACGCCCCTTTATTAAGACATTTGCCAAACAGTACAATGTCAATATGTCTGAAGCGGTCATAGAAGACCTGCAGCAGTTTGAAAACTTTAATGCCTTCTTTACCCGTGAACTGAAGCCAGGCATGCGCCCTCTTGATGAAGCCGCTGTGGTATCGCCTGCAGACGGTGCTATCAGCCAGATAGGACCCATTAATTATGGCCGCATACTTCAGGCAAAAGGTCGTGGCTATGGGCTGAGTACACTGCTAGGCGGCCAGGCTGATCTGGCAGAACTGTTTATCAATGGCCATTTCGCCACCATCTATCTGTCGCCCAGTGACTATCATCGGGTACATATGCCGGTAACCGGTACGCTGCGGGAAACTCTTTACGTCCCCGGCGACCTGTACTCAGTTAACCAGACGACGGCGGAAGGCGTCGATAACCTGTTCGCCAGAAATGAACGTCTGGTTGCTATATTTGATACCGAGCAGGGACCGATGGCGATGATTCTGGTCGGCGCCATGATAGTAGCCGGCATCGAAACGGTCTGGGGTGGCCAGGTTGCCCCACCGCAAAACAAAGGCTGGCGCGTTGATCACCAGACACCAGCAGAACCCGTTATACTTAAACAGGGTGAAGAGATGGGCCGATTCAAACTTGGCTCTACCGTCGTTCTGCTATTTGGCAAAGATGCCATTGAATGGTCAGAGTCACTCAAGGCTGAAGATCCGGTTCGTTTAGGACAGGCGATAAGCAGCTCGTAACGAGCCGCTTGCTAGTCGTTAGAAAAAGCTTAAGAACATAATATTAAAGGGCCTGCAGGTTTGCGGGTACTTACATACATTTATTCAGGTTTTATTATGAGTTGGTTAGACACACTTAACGCACTGGGTGTTCAGATTGATGAACTGGGTCATTGTCAGGTTTCTGAGTCTGCAGGAGATCGTTCTTCGACAACAATAACCCCGCTGACTCATCTGGGTCTGTTTGACGTTGTCGGCCCTGATGCTGAAAAATTTTTGCAGGGACAACTTTCCTGCGATGTCGCACAAACCAACACCGGCAGAAGTCTGCTTGGTGCCCACTGCAACATCAAAGGCGGCATGATCAGCCTGAGTCGAATAATGCCAGCTGAGGGCGGGTTCTGGTTGCGTACCGAACGCCAGATACTGGACACAGCGATGACCAACCTGAAGAAGTATATGATCTTCTCCAAAGCAGAAAGCTGTGACCTGTCTGACACTGTTATCGGCCTCGGGATTGCTGGTAAAGCGGCAACAGACCTCCTGAAAGCAGCCGGATATTCCGTACCACAAGCAACCGAACAGCTCAGTCAGAGTGAAAACGGCCTACTGATTAAAGTACCAGGGGAACGCTTCGAGTTATGGCTCTGTGCCAGTAAAGCTGAAGTATTGCTACCCACATTGTTAGAAAATGCTGTGTTGAGCGATACCAACCAATGGTTATCAGAAGAGATCCGTTACGGCATTCCATCCCTGAGCAACCAAACACTGGAAAGCTTTATACCGCAGATGACCAACCTTCAGACATTTGACGGTGTCAGCTTTACCAAAGGCTGTTATACAGGTCAGGAAGTCGTTACTCGCCTGCAACATCGGGGCAAACTTAACCGCCCTATGTACCGCCTGAGATTCAGCGCCAACAACACGCCTGTACCTGGTACTAAAATCAATACTCCGGATCGCGCTGGCGTCGGCACCGTAGTCAGCTCTGCCATGAGCCCGGTTTCTGAGAACAGCGGCGAATTACTGGCCGTGATTCTGAAAACCAGTTTTGACGACACCACAGCGGCTTTGACACTGGAAGACAATGCTCAGCCTTTGGAACGACTAGATCTGCCATACGAGCTAGATCCGGAGTTATTTGAACGCAAGACGATGTAGTCACTAGAACGGAGTCTTCGGCTCCTGCTAGTAGTTAGACACGATGTTTGCCAGGAAAAGCAACCAACAGTCTGGTTTTGCACATGAATAACTACTTATAATTAGATTACCCTTACATTTTTACCCCGGGACCAGACAAGATGCCTAAAGCCAGTGAAATAAAAAGAAATGCCGCAGTCGATATTAACGGCGAAGCCTATATTATTCGCGATATAGAGCGTTCGGTACCGCAGGGCCGTGCCGGCGGCAGCCTCTATCGTATGCGTATGTACAATGTGTCTACCAATCACAAGATAGATGAAACCTTTAAAGATTCAGACATATTAACCCTGGCGGACCTTATTCGACGCGCTGTCACTTTTTCATACTCCGACGGTGATGAATATGTATTCATGGACAGCGAAGATTACAGTTCATACAGCCTGAACAAAGAGTCCATCGAGGATGAACTGCAGTTCATCACCGCTGACTCCCAGGGATTGCATGTTGTAATCGTCAACGACGCACCCGTTGCTTTGGATCTGCCCGGGGTTGTTGAGCTTGAGATCATCGAAACAGACCCATCTATCAAAGGTGGTTCTGCAACAGCCCGGACTAAGCCTGCCAAACTATCCACCGGACTGATGATTCAAGTACCTGAGCACATATCCACCGGTGACCGGGTTAAAGTCAATGTAGAAGATCGTAAGTTTACCGGCCGCGCCTGATCAATATCGTACAAACTAAAAAACCGCCTAAATAGGCGGTTTTTTTATTCTGGCAAGCAACGAAGTCGCCCCTGGCAAGCCGCGAAGCGACGTTCTAGCGACTTTCCAATTTACGCCGCAGACGTAGATTTGGACCTATCTGGAGTTCGGGCTGATCTGCCTGCAAAACCACCAACTCTCCATCGACAAAGTCTTGTTCCATACCCAACATAATAGCTGAACCATTATCAAGATGAAGGACCAGCAAAGAGTCATAGTTAAGTGCTTCAGAGGGAATATTAAGATCAGGGGCAACGATATCGATCAATTCACGCTGCGAATAAATATCGATAGAATCCAGCCGGGCGGCAACGGGTAAACTAATCCAGCTACACTGATCCGGACGGGGTACGACAGCCTCAACTACCTGAACAGCCAAACTACCAACGGTAAAACCATCTTTAAACTGATGCCGGGCAACACTAACTTCGATCCACTGCTCATCACCTAACCGAAAGCGTAGCCAACAGGCCCGGTTCATATCCTGGCCCAGACAGGTATGCAGACCACCCGCCCAGATTTCATCCAATCGCAGATCAAACAGCTGGGAAAGAGATTCCTGCGCATCAGCGTCCAGGTGGAACACTTTCAAACGAACCGTATCGGGCATGGGGCGTCTCCTTACAGTCGACAGAACGGAAAGCTTCGCTTTCCTTGCTAGACGCGGCTGCGCCGCTTAGTCGTGGCTCGCGGCTCGCGGCTCGCGGCTCGCGGCTCGAAAAAGCGTAACACAATCAGCAATTTACGCTACTAATTCTTCCCCCAAAGCCCCGGTCGATAAACTGTTCTCAGCATAATTACTTTACTGTTTTAGCTTTTTCCTGCGAACATCGCAACAGCATCTTACATTACCAACCTTAGACCGCAGGCTCTTGATCTCCTAGCCTCTAGCAGGCGCGCAGCGCCGTTCTAGCAAGCGACGCAGTCGCGTCTAGCTACTTATTTCCTCCGGAAGCTGCCAGTCTATGGGATCACGTCCACAACTCTGCAGATAACCATTCGCCTGACTGAAATGCTTACAGCCAAAGAATCCCCGGTAAGCAGCCAAAGGGGAGGGATGAACAGACTCAAGTACAAGATGCTGTAGAGGGTCTATCTTTGCACCTTTTTTCTGGGCATAGCTTCCCCAGAGCATAAAAACGACGTTATCGCAGCGTTCATTTACGGTGGCGATGACTCGGTCAGTAAACTGCTCCCAGCCTTTCTTTTGATGAGAAGCCGCTTTTGAGTCTTCAACCGTAAGCACAGCGTTGAGTAGCAGTACGCCCTGTTGGGCCCAGTATTCAAGATAACCATGAGTGGCACGGGAAATTCCCAGATCAGTTTCCAGCTCTTTGTAGATATTCACCAACGAGGGAGGCGTTTTGATACCGGGCAGCACCGAAAAACTCAGTCCATGGGCCTGATCCGGCTGATGGTATGGGTCTTGCCCAATAATTACTACTTTCACTTGATCCAGAGGCGTAACCTCCAAAGCATGAAACCAACGCTCTGAGGCAGGATAGATGGTTTTACCCGATAACTGCTCCCGCTGCAGGAACGCTTGCAGCTTCTGCATATAAGGCATATCAAACTCAGGTGCCAGCCATGGCTGCCAACTCGGTGCGTTTTCCAACACTATCAGTTAATCCTCATACTCTTAACTCTTTATATTAATTATCGCCACAGTCTCTAATCTTAGGCTTACTCTTTCCCAACCACACATCTCGAGTGAGTGTTTTGCCATAGATAAAGGAGTAATAGCGTACTTTACCCGGTGCATGAGAAATGACGCCGGAGATCAGAATAACCAGAATATAGATCCAGGCTTGAGGATGGGCAAACCAATAAATCCCGGCAGCCAGCAGCAATAATTTGAACAGCACCAGCTGCCCCCGCAACTGATACAGCCAGATAGAGTCAACATAGAGCTCTTTGACCACCATCAAGACACCACTGCCCACACCCACAATCAGATAGGGAAACCATACCGATTCTGGCTGATTAAACAGATAGGCCCCCGCGAGCCCGGCAATGCCCACCAGGTGCAGAGAGCGCAGAACAATACTGATCCAGCGCTTTCCGGGTAGATGTCGTTTCTGCTGCGGTATTAACCAACTCATAGAGACTTTCCTGAAGACAAAAAAGGGCTACCCGGAGGCAGCCCTTAGATTAGCCTGTTCTGTTCAAGGGCGCATTAGCCTCTTGGACGCATCGCCGGAAATAGAATAACATCACGAATTGACGGAGAATCGGTAAACAGCATCACCAGACGGTCGATACCGATACCCTCACCCGCAGTCGGTGGCAGACCGTATTCCAGTGCGTTGATGTAATCCGCATCATAATGCATCGCTTCATCATCACCGGCATCCTTCTCAGCAACCTGGTCTTTAAAACGCTGATCCTGATCTTCAGAATCATTCAGCTCGGAGAAACCATTCGCCAGTTCACGACCTGCAACGAAGAATTCGAAACGGTCAGTTACAAACGGATTAGCATCACTGCGACGGGCCAGCGGTGAAACCTCGGTAGGATATTCAGTAATGAACGTCGGTTGATGCAAACGATGCTCAACGGTTTTCTCGAAGATCTCGATCTGAACCTTACCCAGACCCCATCCATCTTTCACATCGATATCCATACGCTCAGCTATCTGACGGGCAGCATGATCATCTGCCAATGCTTCAGCCGTGATATCGTCGTTATATTGCAGGATAGAATCAAAGACACTCAGACGAGTGAACGGCTTCTCCAGATCGTATTCAAAGGTTTCCAGCACCTCTCCTGCATCATTACGCACAGTATTGATAATGGTAGTGCTACCCATTACATCCTGTGCGACAGTCCGCAACATATCTTCAGTCAGGTCCATCAGATCCTTATAATCTGCATAGGCCTGATAGAATTCAATCATGGTAAATTCTGGATTATGGCGTGTAGAAAGACCTTCATTACGGAAACTACGGTTGATCTCAAAGACACGATCAAAGCCACCCACAACCAGACGCTTCAGATAAAGTTCCGGCGCGATACGCAGAAACATATCCCGGTCCAGTGCATTGTGGTGAGTGATAAATGGGCGTGCCGTAGCACCGCCTGGAATCACTTGAAGCATTGGCGTTTCAACTTCCATAAAACGACGTTCAGACAGATAGTTGCGGATACCGGATACAATCTTAGAGCGCATCTGAAACACTGTACGCGATTCTTCATTCATAATCAGATCAACGTAACGCTGGCGGTAACGAGTCTCTGTATCCTGCAGGCCTTTATGTTTATCAGGCAGCGGGCGCAGACTCTTGGTCAGCAGTTCATACTCACCCAAATCAACGTACAGATCACCCTTACCTGACTTATGCAGGACACCGGTTACACCGATGATATCGCCCAGATCCAGTGACTTAGCGAATGGACGGGCTGCTTTATTTACATAAAACTGAATTCGACCCGACATATCCTGAACAACACCAAAGGCTCCCCGGTTCAGCATGACACGACCGGCAATGCTGACGGTGATCTCTGCTTCAGCTAACTCTTCCTTGGTTTTATCGCCATACTGATCCTGCAGATCCTGAGCATAGCTATCACGACGGAATTTGTTTGGAAAAGCATTACCCGCTTCACG
>JAIBDA010000075.1 GCA_024679635.1 Amphritea sp.
ACCAAAACGACCCGACGCAACCTGCTTAATCTTAGAACGCTTATTTGTGCCATGACGAGCAGGATCTTCGCCACCTTCGCCTGAGTTAGAACGGCCACCCAGCTCGTTCATCGCCATCGCCAGACACTCATGAGCTTCCGGAGAGAGTGCCCCCAGTGACATCGCAGCAGAGTCAAAACGTTTGAATATATTTTCTACCGGTTCAACTTCACTCAGCTGAATCGACTTAGCATCTTTTTTCAGCCCCAACAAATCACGGATAGTAGCGACACCGCGCTTGTTCACAAGATCTGCATATTCCTGATAATCAGCAGAATCACCCGTACGAACAGCAGAGTGAATAGTACGGATCACATCTGGATTGTAAGCGTGGTATTCACCACCATGCACATACTTCAGCAGACCGCCTTGTTTAATCTTCTTACGGGCAACCCAGGCTTCCTCGGAGAGCGCCTGTTGATCTATCTGGAAGTCGCTAAAATCAGCACCCTCAATTCGACTGGCTACACCGGTATAACAAAGATCAACAACGTCAGAACTAATACCTACCGCTTCAAACAACTGCGCGCCCCGATATGAAGCAACGGTAGAGATACCCATCTTAGACAGGATTTTCATCAGTCCTTTGTTAATACCTTTACGATAGTTCTCATGGCTATCAAGCCAGTTCATCTGCAGTTCATTAGTCGCGCAGAGATCTGTTAGAACCCTGTACGCCAGGTATGGATATACAGCCGTCGCACCAAAACCAAACAACACAGCGAAATGATGGGGGTCACGGACGGTGCCAGACTCAACCACAATATTCGCATCGGCACGCAGGCCTTCATTAATCAGACGGTGATGCACTGCACCCGTTGCCATCGAGGCATGGATCGGCAATTTACCCTTCTCAATCGCAAAGTCAGACAAGATAAGGATAACTTTACCATCGCGTACCAACTGTACTGCCTGATCGGTAACTGACTCGATAGCAGCCTTCAGGTCCATCACTGCAGGATCATAGTTCAGCTCTATCTGGGCGACACCGAAACCTTCCACCGTATTATTTTTTAAGCGCAGGAATTTACTGGCCGACAAAACCGGAGTCGTCAAAATTACCCGGCGTGCATGCTCTGGAGACTCTTCGAAAACGTTACGTTCAGCGCCAATGCAAGTTTCCAGCGACATAACGATCGCTTCACGCAGCGGATCGATCGGTGGATTGGTTACCTGGGCAAATTGCTGTCGAAAGTAATCATAGACAGAACGTTCTTTTGAAGACAACACCGCCATCGGCTTGTCGTCACCCATAGAACCAACAGCTTCCATCGCCGTCTCGCCCAGTGGGCGAAGCACCTGATCACGCTCTTCGAAGGTGACCTGGAACATCTTCATGTGCGTTTTAACCGCTTCCGGGGTCATCTCGCAGAAAGACTGAGACTCTTCAGTCAGATTCATGGTCTGCTCAAGCGGCAGCGCATTCTCACGCATCCATTTTTTATATGGCTGCGCTTTCTTCAACCGATCATCAACATCAGCAGTATGTAATACTTCACCGGTCTGAGTATCGATAGAAAGGATCTGACCCGGGCCAACACGCCCCTGAGACACAATATCTTCGGGTTTGTAGGCAAATACACCGATTTCTGACGCTGTACAGATGAAACCATCTTTGGTCATCACCCAACGGGACGGGCGTAAACCGTTTCGGTCCAGCATACATACAGCATAACGACCATCCGTCATTACCATTCCAGCCGGGCCATCCCATGGTTCCATGTGCATGGAATTATAGTCATAGAAGGCACGCAGCTCGGCGTCCATGGTATCAACATTCTGCCATGCAGGCGGAACAATCATACGCGCTGCACGATAGAGGTTCATACCGCCAGTTAACAGAAATTCCAGCATATTATCCATACTGGAAGAATCAGAACCGGTCGTATTAACGATCGGCTGAAGTTCATCAACGTTGGGCAGCAGTTCAGTTGCAAACTTGCTGGAACGGGCACGGGACCAGTTACGGTTACCGTCAATGGTATTTATTTCACCATTGTGTGCCAACAGACGGAAAGGCTGAGCCAAAGGCCAGCGCGGTGCTGTATTAGTTGAAAAACGCTGATGATAAGTACAGATCGCTGTTTCAAGACTCTCATCACTCAGGTCTTTATAAAATACCGGTAGATCGACCGGCATAGTCAGGCCTTTATAGGAGATAACCTTATCTGACAGACTACAGATATAGAAATTTTCATCCGCAGCCAAAGCGATTTCAGTCTTACGGCGAGCGGTAAAGACACTAATAGCCAGTTCACGATCAGTTTTATCGGTTGTAACAAATACCTGCTCAATCTTTGGCAGAGTATCTTTAGCGATAGGGCCAAGACAGCTTTCATCTGTCGGCACAATACGCCAACCGGCTACGGTCAATCCCTGAGCAGCCAGCTCTTTATTTAAAGTTTCACGCGCCGCATCAGCCTGCGCAGGTTCTTTAGACAGGAAGACCATACCTACGGCATAGTTCTCTCCCAATTCAACACCCAGTTCGCTCTTCGCAGCCGCGCGCATAAAGGTATCCGGCATCTGCATCAACAATCCGCAGCCATCTCCGGTCTTACCATCTGCCGCGATTCCACCACGGTGAGTCATACATGCAAGTGCTTCAATCGCCTTCAACAGCAAATCGTGACTTGGTTCCCCTTGCATATGGGCCATCAAACCAAAACCACAGTTATCTTTGAACTCACCAGGGCGATACAGACCTTTGCTCATAAACGAATCCCACCAAAAAGTTCTTAATTATCAATATATTAAAGCCGTCATTTTCCAGACACAGTTGTGTATATAGGGAAAAAGGGACAGGTATTTTACACAGCGAGGCCAGGAAGGACAAATTATAAGCAAACAGAGGAAATTTTTGTTAGCAAAAACAATACCGAAAAAAACTATTTTCTAGTCGATAGATCCGTTTGAATCCCCTGAATCGTCCTCGCCCAAGGCTTTAGTTTAGCCAAAGCAGCGGGTAAAGATTTACTAGCAGCCTGCGCCATAGCACGATCCTTATACTGCCCATAGACTACCACAAACCAGGGCTTATTTTTATAACGGGTCTGAAACAGATAAAACTTCTGCGGTTCTGCCTGAGCACGAATAAACTTCTCCGCGCTACTTTTAACACCGGCACCCAGCATCTGCAGGGTATAACCAGCTGCAGGCCAGCTCAATAGCATCTCTTCTGAGTCAGTCAAAGCGACACCTGCTTTAACGACGACCTCTTTAACCACTTTCGCCGGAGCAGGTTTCGACAACTCGATAGGTTTAACAGCCATAACAGGTTTGCTAACAACCGGATCCGGAGTTAATTGAATAACTTTCTCCGGCAATTGCTTTGACACTTCTTTAGGCAATACAGATGCCTGCCCTACCGGCTGAACAACAGCTACCTCCTGTCGCTCAACTTCAGGCTTAACCGTCTCTGGCACTGCTATTTCAGAACGAATCTGAGTTTCTTTCACTGGCTCAGGTTCGCTAACGACCGGCACAGCAGGATTTTCTTTTGCAACAACTGTAGCCGGAGTATAAGCGGCTGGCTGATTTAATTTAACATCCTTAACAGGCTCAGATACCTCAGCGGCAACAGCTTCTTTTTCAACCGGTAGCTGAATCGCTACCTGAGTTCGATTACTCTCGCTTTCATTTTCAGGCCAGTACTGCCATAGGGATCCAAATAGAACCAGCAGCAAAACCGCCGCAATACTGACAAAGTATGTTCTCGTCATCGCAGCAGGTTGACGAACCTTACTGACAGAGCCAGAGCGAAATAACAGCTCCGCCTGCTGATTCAAACCACCTGGATAGCCTTTCGATGCATCATATACTGCCTGTAATTGTTTATCGGACAGGGATGCTGAGGCGCTATAACGCTGTAATAAGTATTTTTTTGCTTCAGGTAACGTAAAAGCTTCTAATTCATGATTATGAACCTGAGCCTCAAGCACCGAGTACTCATCAAACCCTTGAAGCTTAGCTTCAAAACCCTCACCAACCGCCATCAGCAAATGAGGTTTCAGCGGTAGCCCCTGAGCATCGCTGAGCATCTGCAATAACAACTGCAGTGCTGGCTTTTCAAACTGATCAGCATTGTCGACGATAATCGACCACTGAATATGCTCAACCGCCATAACCTGAGAAAACTCATAGATTGCATTAAGCATCTGCTGATTATCAGTTTCGGTATCGATTTCAGGGCTAAGCTGTTGACTTAAAGAGACTAATAAAGCGTTTAATCCAGAGCTTTCTGCCGCATCAATAGTACAAAGCCTTAGAGTACGATCAGACTCAACAGCTTTCAGCTGTTGTAACAAAACAGTTTTACCTGACCCAGAAGGACCGGAGACTAATAATAGAAAATCACTGAAACAACTCAGGTGCTCGAGCTTTTCGAGTAACTGGAGGCGTGATGCTGGCTCAAAAAAGAAGTTCTTGCGCTGTTCAGCACTGGCAAACGCATCCGCTAGCGCATCGTTTCCTTTCATCTCAGCCATCTGATCACGCCCTTAAGATGTAAAATAGTTTAGGGTTTGCTGTAACGCCTTTGGATCAAACTTATCAGTCACCACCGCGTCTCCCAGAGAGCGCAGTAAAATCAGACGAAGCTGCCCATCGATAACTTTTTTATCTACGGCCATCAGACTCATAAATTCGTCCGCAGTCATTCCCTCGGGCGCGGCAACCGGTAAGTTCGCCAATTTAAATATGCGTATTACTCTCGCGTAGTCCTCACTACTTATCCAGCCAAGACGCTGAGAAAGGTCAGCGGCCATCACAGTGCCTACGGCTACCGCCTCTCCATGCAACCAATTCCCGTATCCCTGACAGGATTCTATGGCATGACCAAAAGTATGCCCTAAATTCAACAGCGCCCGAACGCCTGATTCTTTCTCATCCTGCGCGACCACTTCAGCTTTAAGCTCACAAGAACGATAAATAGCTCGACTTAACAAAGCCGAATTTCGCCCCACGAGCCCAGACATATTAGTTTCAAGCCAGTCCAAAAAGGGCAAATCGTAAACCAAACCATACTTAATAACTTCAGCCAAACCCGCTGACAGCTCACGATCGGGAAGCGTACCTAAGACATCAACACTGGCAAGTACAACCTGGGGCTGATGAAAAGCACCGATCATATTCTTTCCCAGTGGATGATTCACACCGGTCTTCCCGCCAACAGAAGAGTCGACCTGTGAAAGCAATGTAGTCGGAATCTGAATAAAGTTAACGCCACGCTGATAGCAAGCAGCCGCAAAACCGGTCATATCACCGACAACACCCCCACCCAATGCAATGAGTGTGGTTGTCCGGTTGTGACGTTTTTTAAGCAGGTGGTCATATATAGCACTAAGCTGATCGAGCGTTTTGAATTGTTCACCGTCGGGAAGAACAACCTCATCGATCTGAACCGCTGGCAATACTGCTTTCAACTGATCCAGATAAAGCGGAGCAACAGTTTCATTGCTCACAACTAGAATCTGATTACCTTTGATATAGGGCTTTAAGTGCTCAGTTCGGAACAGATCTGCTCCGACAAAAATTGGGTATGAACGATCACCGAGTTTAACATTCAGCGTTTGCATGATGGGGCTTATCTCTATTTAACAATCTGCTGCGCGCGAAGCTCGGCAATTATATCATTGACCACTGCTTTAGGATTGCGACGCTCAGTATCCACAACAACATCCGCAACCTGAATATACAGAGGGTGTCGCTGCTCCATAAGGGCATGCAAAACAACACTTGGATCCGGTGTTTGCAATAAAGGTCTATTCTTATCACGAGAGGTCCGCTCAAGCTGCTGAGCCACAGATGCTTGCAAATAAACGACTGTGCCCCGCCCCTGAAGATTAGAACGGTTATCACTCCGAAGAACAGCGCCTCCACCAGTGGCTAACACTTGATTATCCTCAGCACTGAGAATATCGATAATGTTAGCTTCCCTGTTGCGAAAGCCCTCTTCACCTTCAACGTCAAAGATCCAGGGAATATCGGCCCCTGCCCGCTCTTCAATTACTTTATCTGAATCAACAAAATCGAGTTTCAGCTCCTGAGAAAGAAGACGCCCTATGGTGCTTTTGCCAGCCCCCATAGGACCAATAAGAAATATATTCAATACAACAACCTTACTGAGATGACAGAGACTCTCTGATCAACTTAGGTGTAATAAAAATTAGTAATTCAGACTTACTATTTCTCTCTGAAGAATTACGGAACAGGTGACCTAGCACCGGCAAATCACCAAGAAGCGGAGTTTTATTCACCACATCCCGGGTTTCATTTTCGAACACGCCACCCAGAACAATAGTCTGACCATCAGCTACAACCACTGAAGTTTCCAGTTCATTGTTGATGATACTGATCTCTCCATTAGGCAGAAGATCTCCTACTGAATCCTTTTTAATAATCAGATCCATAGCAATCCGATCGCCCGGGTTGATCCGCGGTGTAACTTCAAGAGAGAGCACCACATCTTTAAACTCTATACTAACCTCGCCATCCTCGACTGTTTGGTATGGTATCTCCTGACCTGACTGAATCAGCGCAGACTTACCATTGGTCGTCACAATCTTAGGCTGGGAGATCACTTCAACCCGACCATCTGTCTCCAGCGCTGACAACTCAAGCTGCAACAAGGCACTACTTGAGGCCAGCCCTACAGCAATAGAAGCCGGTGAGGTAACCGCTGCACCTAAATCAACCATTAAGCCACTTGGAATACT
>JAIBDA010000109.1 GCA_024679635.1 Amphritea sp.
CGCTTGCTCTTTGGACATTCCCAGCCCCTTTTCCAGAGCGATAAAATTTTCAGTCAAATAGCCACCAAAATAGGCGGGATCATCGGAGTTTACGGTTACTTTTACACCCTGCTCTAGCATCTCAAGAATATTATGCTGACTCATGTCGGCAAACACTTTCAAGCGGGTGTTAGACAGCGGACAAACGGTCAGGGCTATTTTTTCAGTTACCAGCCGTTTGATCAGTTCGGCATCATCTATCGCCCTTACACCGTGATCGATACGATCAACATGCAGCAGCTCAAGGCTATCGACTATGTTCTGCGCAGGCCCCTCTTCACCAGCATGGGCAACCGCTAACAACCCCATCGCCCGAGCTTTCGCAAACACCCGCGTAAACTTTGCTGGCGGATGCCCCAGCTCGGAGCTGTCCAGCCCGATACCGATAATTTGATCCAGATAGGACTCTGCCTGTAGCAGCGTCTCAAACGCCGCCTCTTCACTGAGATGACGCAGGAAACACATGATCAGGCCAGAACTAATGCCATATTCAGTTTCAGCATTTTTCAGGGCACGACTGATACCGCTGATCACAGTAACAAAGGGGATACCTCGGTCAGTATGGGTCTGTGGATCAAAGAAGGGCTCGATGTGGATAACATGCTGGGCACGACAACGTTCGATATAAGCCCAGGTCAGGTCATAGAAATCCTGCTCTGTTAGAAGCACCGCCGCGCCCTGATAATAAAGATCTAGAAATTCCTGCAGATTATTGAAGTCGTAGGCGGCTGTTAGTTGTTCTACAGAATCATAGGGCAGTTCAATGCTATTGCGCTCTGCTAACCGAAACATCAACTCCGGCTCGAGTGACCCTTCCAGATGCAGATGCAACTCCGCCTTCGGCATAGTATTTAAAAAGTGATCCATCGCGGCCTCCTACTCCTCAGTATTCATTTAGTGTAGCAGTTGGCAGTATTGAACCTATCCTTTGCAACAGAGGGCTATGACTTAGCCTTACTATCATTCCAGGGCGCCACTTTAACCAGTAATAACATACCTGGGAGTGCTAGCAGTGCGCAGAGATAGAAAAACAGATTCCAGCCGATCGCATCAACTATATAGCCGGTAAGTGCGTTAACGAAGGTACGCGGTAATGCTGCCAACGCAGTAAACAATGCAAACTGGGTTGCGGCAAAGGCAACACTGGTCGAGCGGGCAATAAAGGCAGTAAAGGCAGCCGTTCCCAACCCCACACCGAGATATTCGAGGCTGATAACCACCGCCAGGATGACTTTATCCGGCCCGGCTTCGGCCAGTACCGCGAAGCCAAGAATGGTGACTACCTGCACAACACCGAAGATCCACAATGCCCGATTGATGCCCAGCTTGATCATCCACAAACCGCCGAGAATACCGCCAACCACCGAGGCCCAAAGAGCCGAGGCTTTCGCGATCACACCTATCTCGGTCAGCGTAAACCCCAGATCTATATAAAAGGGGGTCGACAGAGCCGTAGCCATGTTATCGCCGAGTTTATAGAGAAACATAAAGCAGAGAATCAACAATGCTCCGCGCCAGCCAAGCCGGGTTACAAACTCATGAAAAGGCTCGATGATTGCCTCTTTCAAGGTTTTCGGCGCCCGGGGTTCGGTAATAGGTTCTTTGACAGCAAAAGTCATCACCACGCCCACCACCATAAACCCGGCAATGATCATAAAAACACTGCTCCAGGGAAGAATATCGGCCAGGATTAACCCCAATGCACCGGGAACCAGTCCCGATATGCGGTAAGCCTGTACATGCACTGAGTTACCCCAGCCCAGCTCCTCATCCGGAAGCAGCTCACGCCGGTAGGCATCCAGTACGATATCCTGGCTGGCACTGAACAACGCCACTGCTGTGGCCAGATAGGCGATAGTCATAATCGATAGAGTTGGATCGAACAGACCCAACCCGGCGATCGAGGCCAACAGCGCCAGCTGAGTGATCAACATCCAACCCCGCCTACGCCCCAGGAATGGAGGGATGTAGCGATCCATCAAAGGGGCCCACATAAACTTCCATGTATAAGGAAAGGTAACCAGTGCGAACAGCCCTATCTCTTTAAGCCCTACCCCTTCAGCACGTAGATACGCAGGTAACAATTGGAACAACACATAGAGCGGCATTCCCGAGGCAAATCCGGTGAAGGCGCAGATCAGGGTTCGGCGGTTAAAAACCGATTCTTTCCAGTTGGGCTTTTGCTCAGGTGTATTAACCGCGTCCACTTAAGATCCTTCAAATCTGATGTTTGGCTCAGAATAGCTGCTATATACTAACGGCAGCTGAACGCTGCCGTTATCTGTAGAGAATTAATCTCGAAAATTATTGAATTGCAGCGGCAGCTCCAGATCTTCTTCCCGTAGCATGGCCATGACAGATTGCAGGTCATCCCGTTTTTTACCGGTAACCCGTACTTGCTCCCCCTGAACCTGAGTCTGAACTTTTAGCTTCTTATCCTTAATCAGTTTGATGATTTTCTTACTGAAAGGCTGATCCAGCCCTTGTTTCAGCGTCACTAACTGACGTGCCCGCATATGTGCGGTGTGAGCTTCACCAATATCCATACTCTTAATATCAATTTTACGGCCCACCAGCTTAGTTCTAAGAATTTCCAACATCTGTTGCAGTTGGAAATCAACTTCCGCTTGAAGCGTAATCACTTCAGCAGCAAGTTCAAAGGTCGCATCAACTTTATTAAAGTCATAACGGTTCACCAACTCACGGTTGGCTTGGTCTACGGCATTACTGACTTCATGCATATCCAGTTCAGATACGATATCAAATGATGGCATCGGGGTGCTCCTTAACACTGCTGCCGCTCATCCGCGGCGTATTGGGTTTGATCCTGCCTATCATACCGTTATGATGGAGTAACACCTACCCCCATTAGCAAAGGAACCCGGAAACTATAATGCACTGGCATATACTGGGCGCAGGCGCCATTGGCCTGCTTTGGGCCGCTAAGTTAAAGCAGGCTGGCCATAGCGTCACCCTTATTCTGAGCAACGCTAAAAAGCTGACTCAATATAATGAAACCGGGCACTTTTCAGTCACTTCTGACGGGCTAAAAGATCGCTTCATAACAAACGCTGAGCTTGCCAATCATACATCGCCGATCCATCAACTTCTGATCACCACTAAATCCTTCGCTGCTGTTGACGCTTTTAATTCTATTCGCCATCGGCTAGCCGATAATGCCCGCATACTGATTTTGCATAATGGCATGGGACCTCAAGAGCAGCTCGTCGCTGAGAACCCGCAGCTGGAAATTTGGGCTGGCAGCACAACAGATGGCGCTTATTTTGAAAGCCCCTGGAATCTGGTCCGCGCGGGCATTGGTGATACCCAGATAGGCAGACTATCTGAATACGGAAACGAATCGCTTTTCGAAGAGCTGGCTAGCGCAGATAAAAAGCTGACAATGACCACGGATATCAACACTGTTCTATGGCGCAAGCTGGCAATTAACTGTGCTATTAACCCTCTGACAGCCTTATATGACTGCCGCAATGGAGAGTTACTTAAATACACAGACCGACGCGCGGCGATGGCTCAAATATGTAAGGAAGTAGATAACGTCGCGAATGCGCTTAAGATTAAACTGTTTGACCGGAAGTTGATGGAGCAGGCCTGGGATGTTGCCGAATTAACCGGCACTAACCACTCATCAATGCAACAGGATGTCAGCCACAATCGAACGACTGAGATAGAGACTATTACTGGTTTCTTCTGCAGGGCAGCCGAACAAGCCGGCATCCCTGTGCCCGCCAATCAGCTCGTATTGGAAGCCATACGCAATATTAATGAACCTGATGATTATTAAGCCCTGATTGAAGCAGATCACGGTTTCGCAAGTTAAGAAAAGGATAACGCCATGACTAAAAAGAAATCAGAGATGACCCCCTCAGAAAGGCGAAAATCATTAGGACTGGGGGAAGATTACCCCTACGATAAAAAACTATCCCGAAAAGCCTACGAGAAAGAAAAGAAGCGGCTGCAGATCGAGCTGCTGAAAATGCAGAACTGGATCAAAGATACAGGCCAGAAAGTCATTATTATTTTTGAAGGCCGGGATGCAGCAGGCAAAGGTGGTGCAATTCAGCGCTTTACCGAACACCTGAGCCCCCGGGGCGCTCGCATTGTCGCTCTGGACAAGCCTTCTAACGTTGAACAGGGGCAATGGTATTACCAACGCTACATGGAACAATTGCCCAACGCCGGCGAAATGGTTCTTTTCGACCGTTCCTGGTACAACCGGGGTGGCGTTGAGCAAGTTATGGAGTTCTGTACTGAAGAGGAATATAAACTGTTCTTGAAACACACCCCAATGCTGGAACAGATCCTGGTGGAA
>JAIBDA010000119.1 GCA_024679635.1 Amphritea sp.
AAAGCGGATATAGTCACGGACACCGGCTTTTTCTACCCGGCCTTTTATATAATCCCAGAGTACTTCCCGTGGAGGATAAGACGCAATTGGTTTACCAAAATGCTCATCGAAACTGTAATCAGCAAACTCAAGACACTCTTTGGGTCCATTAGACCATAGGTAGCGATACATACTGCCGTGAACCGGTTCACCGTGCTCATCTAAGCCGGTGCGCCAGCTGTAGTTCCATAAACCTCCCCAGTCGCTCTGCTTTTCGAAACAGACTATCTCCGGTATCTCAGCGCCTTTTTCCTGTGCTGATTGAAAAGCCCGAAGTTGAGCCAGACCACTTGGGCCTGCACCAATTATCGCTACTCGCTTACTCATCTATTATCTCCTGATGTTGTCTTTCATTCAGATTATTCAGATATGGGGCGCAGATAAATTCCTCAGAGTGGATAAGTCAAAAGGGGTAATCCGGATTACTCCGCACGAGAGGGTAGATCAGGGACACAGTGATCGGGTTTTATACCGGAGTTCATATTGAGAAGAATCCCTTCAATGCCTAGCACTGCCCCGGTTGACGAGTATATTCCCTGACCCTTTTCGTATACCTGACGGTACTGCCCGTCTGCATGGAGTAGTTGGTAGTACAGTTCAAAGCAGGTGTGTTCTTCCAGGGCTTGTTGAACGGTTTCCCAGACCCGGTTTGCGTCGTTCGGATGAATTAATCCACCGATAGACAGTTGTGTCTGGTTTAATAGTTGCTCACGGCTGTAACCGGTCAGATCAAGACAGCCTTCACTGACGTATTCCATCGTCCAGCTGGTATCATTGCGGCCCCGATAAAGCATGCCGGGCATACGGTTTACCAGTCCTGATAGGCTGCGGTGACTGGCTTTACTTATTTCGTCATTACGAACCTGAGGGGTGATATCACAGAGTGTTGCGCTGAGAGGAAAGGGGCTATTTAAATTGAGAGGCTGTAGCCTGATCTCACACCAGCGCACTTCACTATCCTTGCGAATGATTCTGAACCAGAGTAGATGGCTTGCACGACTACGGCTGACTTTCTTGGTGGTTGCTATCCAGTTATTAATATCTTCGGGATGGATATAGTCATTGAAACTACTGCCAGTCGCTTCCTGGGTAGTGTAACCGGTTAACTCTTTCCAGCAGGCGTTTACATAGCTGATTTCCAGAAGGTTATCAAAGACTAAAACGGCATCACCCAGGCTGTTCAATACCGTGGCCAGATCCTGGGGGGCTGTTTTAGCTGACCGGCGGAACAGGTTGAGTACGCTCATAGCGTTTTCTCTGGATCAGTAGGGTGAGTCAGAGCGTTAGCATGAGCCCAGGCTGCCAGCTCTAAACGGGAGTTAACACTTAGTTTACGTAACAGGTTTTTAACATAGACTTTGACTGTTCCATCGCTGATACCCAGTTCCCGGGCGATTAGCTTATTGCTCATCCCTTTTGTGATCAGCTCTAATGTTTGCTGTTCCCGCTCGGTCAGGTCAAAGGTATTGGGCGCCGCTGTTGGCTCCTTTGTTTGGTGTTCGCCTTCACTCAGATGTTTGGCCAGCATAGTCACACCGGTATTATCGATAGCGATGTTTCCCTGTAAAACGGCTTTCAGACCACTAATAATCTCGTCGGGGGCTGAATCTTTTAACAGGTAACCATCTGCACCATAAGAGATCGCTTCAAACAGCTCTGAACTGTCATCCGATGCGGTGAGAAAGACAATCTTTTGCTGAACTTCAGCTTCGTTAAGCTTACTTAGTAGCTCCAGTCCTGACATCTCCGGCATATGCATATCCAGTATGAGGAGGTCTGTGTTTAACAAAGGAAGTTGATTCAGTAATTGTTGAGCACTCTCATAATCTGCTTGAACCTGAAACTCACCGCTGTCATTGAGCAGTTCAACAACGCCTCTGCGGAAGAGCGGATGATCATCAACGATAATAACCTGAGAGACCAGGGTCTCAGTTTTATCTTCTTTTAGTGCGTCATCGCTTAAGTGGTTACTGTTCATCGGTTTTACTCAGTAATTTGTAGGTCTATCCGGGTGCCGCCCTGTTGGCGGGGTAGAATAAACAGGTTGGCGTGTAGTTTTGCCGCCCGTTCCTGCATGATTTTCAGGCCAAAGCTATCCTGCCGGGATATTCCTCCCTCTATTCCTTTGCCATTATCTTCGATTCGGATGCGGATTCCCGCGCCCTTTATATGTTGAAGTTGAACTCTTGCGTGTGTTGCATGAGAGTGACGAACGATGTTGTTTAATGCTTCCCTTACGATGAAAACCGCCTGAGTATCATCTTCAGTGATGATCTGATTGCCGACCCGGTTATCCAGTTCAAATACGATGGCGCTGCGTTGTTCGAATTCACTCACTGCCTGAGAGATCGCTTCAACCAGCTGGCCCTGTTCTATGGATAGCCGGGAGCAGGCGATGAGTTCACGGGTCTGACGATAAGCGCACTGGGCCTGATGACTCAGATCATCGCTGATTTCAGCCAGTTCTGGGACCGATTCGCGTCGACATTGGTCCGCCAGACGAGAAGCTTTGATGCGCATATAGCCGAGTATCTGAGCCATTGAATCGTGAAGTTCCGCAGCGTGGGCAGCCTTCTCTGAACAGATGGCAGCGTTGATACGATCCTGCTGTCGACTCCATCCAGTCAGTCCTACGCTCAAGGCTTCACATATGGGGGAGGTGATCTTTTTAATCTCGTGATTGCCGGGTAGATGATCTTTAAAGCACAAAACCATCCAGGCAGGTGCCTGGTCGTTACTATAAGAAAGCTGCTGAGCATAAACGGAAAGGGCTGTACCGGGCAGCTTATAGCGTAACTCATCGGCATCTATTACCTGATGCTCAGTTAGCTGAAAACGTAACTGGCCTGCCAGTCCATGGGGAGGCTTTATGTGACTGGAGTGCAGCAGACTGTTGTTTTGAACCGAAGGCAGTCCGATAAAGTAGATGTCAGCGTTCAAGTGAAAATTGATATAGCGCTGCAGTCGGGTCAGCGCTTGTTCAATGCTCAGTTGAATGTCGTCAGTGCAGGCCAGATCAGCCGTCAGTTGAATCAGCGCAGGCGTGCAAACAGAAGATTCCTCAGTGAGATTACGCTTTCTGAATAGCCAAGGAATACTCTCTAACCAAAGCGGAATTGATACAGCCATTTAATCCTCCGTCGAATCATCTTTCCCCGAGCTGGATTAGCCCAACCACTCTTAGGTTAAGCAGCTTCTATGCCAGAGATGCTGAAGTACTCATAAGGGATTACTCCTTCCTGAGCATTGTGCTTGAAAACACTATGAGTAAATATTTTTAACCAACAGGAAACATATTTTAGGCGAACTGAAGCTGTCTGATGTCTCAATGAGACTCTGCTTAAGCGACAAAAAACGCACCATGTTTGCCCTTAACGGTTGCTGTTGCACTTTGATGGAACCGCTAACAAACCGATCGATAGGATCAGAGAATGACAATACAACAGTCGTTAGCTCAGGATGAAACTCAAACAAGCATTGCTCCTCGACAGTATCGAGTAGAAGGTCAGGGGGCTTTACGTCTGGACCTGAATCGGGGTGATCGAATACGGATTACTTCAACCGATGGTCAACAAGGTTGTGAGTTATTGTTGCTGAATGCTCAGAGTAATAAGCGTCAGTCAGCGCTGCTACCAGAGTTTGTGGCTGAGGTGGCGGTTAATGCTAAAGCGCAACTGGCACAGCCAACTGTTTCAGGGGATCGACTGGCTGAATTGCTACAGGCATGGAACATCGATCAGTCAGCGTTGGATGAGGCTAGTTGTTTTCCGTTTGATTCATTGCCGGAGTTCGATGTGTCCGATGCGATGACGCTGGTGGTGCTCAATTGTGGCAAAGATATGCTGGTTGAAGAGCAGTGTCCAGTGACAGAACTGCAGGTAGATCACTATACGACGTCAGATCCCGCCCTGCCAGAGCCCTTGGCTGTACCAAGAACAGAGTTTCGGGTGCCCCGGTGTAGTGCCAGAAGCTATGAAGTGAAAAAAGGGGAATGGATTCA
>JAIBDA010000062.1 GCA_024679635.1 Amphritea sp.
CTGGGAGGCCTGCAGGCTTCTCTGAGCGATACCGAAAACAATGAGATCGCCCAGAATCTTGATAACCTCTATATCTATATGGCTGACACGCTTATGAAGGCTAATGTAGAGTCTTCAGTAGAGAAGCTGGATGAGGTCACGCAACTGATGCTGGATGTTAAATCCGCCTGGGAACAGATCCCTGCTGAGCACCACAACACCCAAAGCCCGGTGGAAAAATAGCCCATGACTCAGTACAGCCCTGCCGCCAACCAATGGCTGCAGGGGTTTGCCGAAACAGAGCGGCTGCAGCAAGCTATTTTTGCCCGCTTAAAAGCAGATATTAGTAGCGAAGATGCTGAAGAAAGCGGTAAAGAGAATCCTCTCGCTGAGCTGATTCAACAGCAGGACGCGATTATTCGTCAACTACCTTTCGATCAGTTAACCATCCATGATGTAGAACTGCTTAAGGAAAAGATTACTCGACTAGAGCTAAATCATCAGACCCTCATCGAAGCGATCAGCACCCAGAGACAGTCTCTCCTGAATCAATCAAGTCAGAGCAAGAAAGCTAATCGCAGCATTAAAGCCTACCAGCAAGCACAAGACCTGTAACAAGCCTATGTGTTCATATGTTAGCCAAACAAAAAAGCCCGGTATCACCGGGCTTTTTATTAGGCGACCAGCGCTATCAGTTTATATAATTAAACAAACTCAGGCTCTGAATCTTTGCAAAACTGCCATAGGCCGCATTCAGCGCGGTTTCCTGCAGGGTAAACTGGCTGATCGCCTCGTTGTAATCTAAATCCTGAAAAGATGATCGTGCATCTTTTGTATGCAGCAGAAATTCAGTATTCACATCCTGCTGCGCATCCATGGTATTGATTCGGCCACCAATACTACCACGGGTTTCGATATTCTTTTCCTGTATGCTTTCCATCTGAAGCAACGCAAGGCTTACAGCTTGATCCAGTTTATCATTGCCCTGTGGATCACCGTCAGTGTCTATACTTGTAAGCGATGCTGCCAGCCCATGTACCATATTTAAAATATTGGTACGCTGAGTTTCCGTATCCAGCGTGACCGGGCCATTCGCAGGATTATCTATCACCAGCGAGACGCCTTCAAATTCAATCAGATCCCCTTGCTGGTAACTGACATTGGTTAACGCTGTCGCAGGATTACCCGAAAAAACCGGCTGACTGGGAGTGGCTGAATCTGTCACCGAATAAGTTCCGGCAACAGTATCAAAAGTAATAATTGCAGGGCCACGATTTTCAGTAAAATTCTGAAAAGTCTCAAAATCGGTTACGATTCTTTCAGAAAATTCTGTGCCTGCTGAAGGCGTCAATGCCAATACTGGTTTTATATTTTCAAACACCTCAAATCCAGAGTCGGTCGACGCCATTTTGCTATCCGGGCCGATCTGAATCGAGCGTCGTCCCTCATCACCATTAAAGATGTACTTATCGGTTGCGCCATCATAGCTGTAAGCGGCATCAAAGCCTTTATAGCCTGAGAACAGATACTCGCCTTGCACATCTTTAGTATTCAACAAGCCAAACAACTGTTTTTCCAACTCATTCAACTCAGTGGCAATCAAAGCCCGGTCGGTATCAGAAACAGCGCCGCTATTGGCTCGTATCGCCAGCTCTTTGACTCTCACTGTCGCATCATTCACAGCATCTAACGTAGTCTCTTCGAGGCTAAGCCGGCGTCGAGAGATATCAATATTGTCCTGATATTGCTCAGTTTTTTCCACTTCTTTTGTCAACTTAAGAATCTGCGCAGACGCCAGCGGATCATCCGACGGTTGTAATATTCGCTTGCCAGTCGATAACTGTTGCTGGATCTCATACAAACTATTGCTTGTGCTGGTAATATTATCAGCACTGCGATTGAATATCTGGGCCGTTGAAATTCGCATAATTTATACCTCGCTCTGCTGCTTAAATACTTTGCAGCAAAGTATCAAAAATTGTCTGAGACACACTGACAAGCTTGGCGGACGCACTATATGCCTGCTGATACTGCACCAGCTTGGTTGCCTCTTCATCCAGGTTGACACCACTGATTGAATCACGCTGATTAACACTCACATCCAGCACCGCCTGACTCGCCTGAGCGTTGATCTGCGCCACATTAGTAGCGGTTCCAACATTTGATACTAATGTGCCATAAACATCCTGGTAGGATGAACCCTCAATGATCTTGGCAAGCTGTAGATCAGACATCGCCAGTGCATTACGGTTATCAGAAACACCACCCGTATTGTAGCCAACGGAGAATCGATCTCCGACTGCCGGATTATTGCTAAGGGTAACCTCATAACCATCTAACGCTATCGCTTCCCCTGCGATATAATTCCCAGTCGCCATCACCGTAGCAGTACCTTGTTCATAAACAGTGTATACAAGGCCTGTGCCCGGATCAGAGATTTCAATATCTATCGCCGGAGTCATCGCTCCCGCAGTGGCAAAAGTACTGGTTGTCACATCAGTAACCGTGACAGCAATCGTTCCGGTACCGCTGTTATCGATAGATCGACTCGTACTCAGAGGCGCTGCTAATGCAAGATCACGGGGATCCGTCAGCGCTACTGCAAAATCAGACGCGCCGTTGCGTACTGGACGGATCATAAAGGTATCGCCACCCGCAAAAGAGGTCTGAGCATTAAGAGACAACTTAAATCCATCAACCTGAACAGTCAGCTCATTGGTACTTGTATCCCAAAAGTAATCGCCGTCCTGGGTAACATTCGCGGCGGATGTCGCTAGTGCGAAGGAGCTTTGAGGTAACAGAGCACCATCGGACTCACGGGTCAGTGTAAAAGAGTTCTGAGTATTAAAAACCAATTCATATTCAGAGGCTTTCAATGCTTGAACATCAGTTATTTGAACCAGATCCTGCTGTATGATTGAACCATTGGAAGTAGAAGCACTGACTCTGGCATCCATCAATGCAAAGTCATTGATATCGCGGAAAAGCAGCCCGCCTAATTCGCCATCAAGATCCATTCCCAGCGCATGCTGGTCATTCATCGTGTCAGAGAAAGCCATCACGATCCGGCCCAGCTCGTTAGCCGCATTGGCCAGATTTGATTCACGATACTCAATAAGACCGCCTAACTGTCCACCAGATATTTTGTCGGTCAACAAATTCGCGCGCGAACCAATTTCAACCGCAACCTCATTTTTAGTCGCATCAGGTGTTCCCTGCACGGAGACTAACCTCTGCCCCCTGTCATTAAGCACGAGAGGCTGGCCATCACCAATATAAATATCAACAGAACCGTTAGCATCAAAAGAGGTAGAAATATCAACAAACCCCGCTAACTGCTCTATCAGCCGGTCTCGCTGGTCATACATTTCGTTAGGCACAGAGTTTGACGCCGAAAATCGTTCAATATCTTCATTCAGAGTGACTATCTGCGGCGTAATACTATTAATTTGAGAAATAACGCCATCTATCTGGCCGTTAATAGAGTCATTTTGACGAGCCAGACTGACATCCATCGCATTGATTCGGCTTTGTAACGCTTCAGCCTGCGCAAGAAAAAGCTGCCGTGAAGGCAGAGAAGTTGGATCATCCACCGCACTCTGCAAAGCCCCAAAATACTCGTTCATCGCATTGGATAAACTCGTACTTTCAGCCGCTAATAAGTTATCCAGCTCATTAGCAAAACTTTCCATTTTGCTATAAAAATTCTGATTACTGGTATCGGACCACACCTGGCGAGTCATGAACTGATCAGATATACGTTCTATATCATTAACAAAAACACCGCCCCGATCCTGTAAACTCACAAAATCTACGCGCTGACGACTGTAGCCCTCAGTGTTCACGTTACTGATGTTCTGACCGACCGTATTCAGCGCGGATTGGTTAGCTTGTAACGCCTGGTTACCAATACTTAACAAATTAAATGAAGACATACATAACTCCCGGGAATACTCTATCGGCAAAGCAGGGAGCAGACAGGTTTCACCTAGACACTGCTCTCTTTAGCGGCCAAAAACTAACTTTCTTTAGTATCTGAACCGGGATTCAAACCGGCCAGAACATCCCCATCAAAAATCCTACTGATCTTTTCCGCATACTCAGGGTCTGTGGCATAACCCGCTTCCTGCAATCGACTCAAATACTGATAAGGATCTGCAGCCTGTTCCAATGCATGTTGGTAACGGGGACTGTTGCGTAGAAACTCAGCGTAGTCGCGAAAACTAGCCTCATAGGAGTCGTATACCCGAAACGCAGCACGCTCTTTTTGCGCCACTCCATCGCGAAACTCAACGGTACCTACACTGGCATTTTCGCCAGACCAGCGACTATCAGCTTTAATATTAAAGAGGTTATGGCTGCTACCACCCTCTGGCCGCTGAACCAGATAACGCCCCCAGCCGGTTTCCAATGCTGACTGAGCCAACAACACCTTAGGGTCCACCCCCAGCTCAGCAGCAACGGTTTCAGCCAACGGCAATAAAGTTTGAACGAACTGCTCTGGCGTTTCAAAACGCTGCGGCTGCGCCTTTTCAGCAACCACTTCAGATGCTGATGTATTAATTTTTGATTCGGGTATCACCGACGTAGCAATATTTGGCGTAGTACTGACTGATGCTTCTGCTTTAGCCTTCTCGATTGCCCGGCTATTTGCCTGAGCCTGACCGAGAATCGCCGAGGCAGCCATGCTGGCCGCTGTATCAACGGTCCGATTCAACATCCGCTCTGATTCAGAAAGAGGTTTAATTCGCCCCTCCTCTTCTGGCCCATCATTCAGCCGCGGATCAAGGTTACCCCCCAGTTGCCGAACCAACACTTCCGCCAATCCGATTCCTTTATTTTCGGCAAGCTCTTTGGTCAACTGAGAATCAGACATATCCTGATAGAACTGAACCTGAGAGCTATTGAAGTAACTGTCTTCCGAAAAAGTAGCGTTTGCATCGCGCATACTTTTCACCAGCATGTTCAGAAACAGTTGTTCAAATTGCTCAGCCACTGACTGCAAGGCTTTAGGATCATTGTCCCGTGCTTGCTGGCGCAGCTTATTCATCTCGCCCAGTTCAGTGAACAGCTGGGCATGTTGAGTCGGATCAGTTTTCATCATCAACCTCAGATCACTATCAGTTCAGCTTTCAGAGCGCCGGCCTGTCGCAGCGCTTCCAGAATGGCCATCAGATCACCGGGGGCAGCGCCCACCTGATTAACCGCCTGCACAATCTCCTGAAGTGATGCTCCTGGGGAAAATTCAAACATATGACCACTACCTTCATCCACCTCGATACCCGTACGAGGAGTAACGATTGTATCGCCTCCCGCAAGTGCGTTCGGCTGGTCTACATTGAGATCTTCAGTGATCGCGACGGTCATACCACCGTGGGTAATCGCTACCGGTGAAACACGAACGTTCTGGCCAATAATGATGGTACCGGTACGGGAGTTTATGATGACCTTGGCGACTTCCTGCGCGGGCTGAACCTCAAGGTTTTCAAGCACAGAAAGAAAAGAGACCCGCTGATTGGGATCACGAGGAGCAGACACCCGGATTGAAGTGGCGTCCATCGCCTGCGCCATGCCCGGGCCTAACAAACTATTCACCTGCTCTGCCACGCGGCGAGCCGTAGTAAAGTCCGCATGATTCAGGTTCAGTACTAAGCTATCCCCCTGAGCAAAAGCATTCGGCACCGTCCGCTCTACCGAAGCACCACCGGGAATGCGCCCAACGCTTGGCACATTCAAAGATAACCGTGAACCATCTGAACCCTGCACACCAAAACCAGACACCACAAGGTTACCCTGAGCAATAGCATATACCTGCCCATCAGCACCTTTCAGAGGCGCCATAATCAAGCTTCCGCCGCGCAAACTTTTTGCATCACCAATAGTAGATACAGTGACATCAATAACCTGCCCCGGCTTTGCAAAGGGTGGCAGATCAGCATGCACCGCAACGGCAGCAATATTCTTTGATTTAGGATCGATGCTTGGAGGAATTGCCACGCCAAAGTTATTCAACATGTTACGGAACGTGGCTGATGTAAACGACGTTTTGTCACCGGTTCCATCAAGGCCAACAACCAGACCATAACCCACTAGCTGGTTACTCCGAACTCCCGCCACCGAAGAAAGATCCTTTATTCTTTCAGCTTGTGCTGCTGAGCTAAGCAGCGCGGCCATAAAAGCGATTATCCAAAAACCTTTCATCATCTTCTCTCCGCTTCGTTCGCTCAAAATGGCCATAGCTGGCCTATAAAGAACTTCGATAGCCAACCCATTGAGTTTGAGTCATTCAACTCACCTGAACCACTGTAAGTAATCCGGGCATCCGCTAACTGAGTCGACAACACTGTATTACTGGTTGAGATATCCTGTGGCCGAATCATCCCACTCACTCGAATATATTCATCACCCTGATTCAACGTCAGCCACTTCTCACCTTTCACAATCATCAGGCCATTCGGCAGTAATTCGTGAACCGTCACGGTAATATTGCCATTCAGACTATTGCTCATATCGGATTTACCCTCACCCTCAAACGCGGTGGTCGAGTCGCCGGTACTGGCACTCAAAGGCTTACCCAGTATCGTTGGCTGAATACCAAAAATGGTCGGTGACGCCAGCGTTTGAGAGTTGGACTTATCCACACTGGTCTTATTACTTTTAGTTGAAGAGGTACTTTCCTGAAGCACAACAGTAATGATGTCACCTAATCGATGCGCACGACCATCACCATATAAGCTATTACTGGTCGCGGCATTAAAAATTGAGCCTGTCACTTCACGCGGCGCTATCATTGCCTGCGGACGAACCGGGGCAAAATGCGGGCTGTCTGGCTTAGGTGGAGCACTAACACAGCCCTCCAGAACCAGGATTGCAGTGAACACAGTTAACAGTCGTTTCATCACTTACCTCCTCAACTCAGACTTACAGATTCTGTGTCACGTAAGACAACATCTGGTCTGCCGTTGAGATCACTTTAGAGTTCATCTCATACGCACGCTGGGTTGTAATCATATTGACCAGCTCTTCTACTGCGTTGACGTTCGATCCTTCTAGCATCCCCTGTCTCAGTTGACCGGTTCCCCCTTCACCAGGGTTAGCCAGGGCAGGCGTACCGCTCGCTGCGGTTTCAAGAAACAGATTCTGGCCATACGCCTGTAACCCCTGAGGGTTAACAAAATCAGCCAGCTGCAACTGTCCGATTTGCTGTGGTGATGCACTCCCCTGAACCAGAACGCTGACAACACCATCAACACCGACTGTCATCGACTGCACTTCTGACGGCAAGGTCAGCCCCGGATCCAGAAGGTAACCTTCCGATGTCACAATTTCATTATCAGAGTTCAAATGGAATTGCCCTTGCCGGGTATAGCCTGTATCCCCATTTGGCAGCGTTACTTGCCAAAACCCACGGCCAGCGATAGCAATATCAAACGCCTCACCGGTGGTTTGCATTTCTCCTTCCTGAAATAGCTTCTGTGTACCCGATACCCGGACACCAGAACCCAGCTGCAAACCTGAAGGCAGCTGTGACTCTTCTGCTGACTGGGCACCCGGTTGACGCTGCACCTGATACATCAGATCTTCAA
>JAIBDA010000057.1 GCA_024679635.1 Amphritea sp.
CCATTGTCGTTACAGCTTGGGGCAGGTTGGTACTATATTCATAGTGGAACGCCTGAAGCCGGCACCGGCGACTGTGTGGATTTTGTCCGTAGGCGTTTCGGCCAGTCTGATATCTGGCAGGATTTTAGCGCGATTACCAGACAGCTAACGGATGCTATTGTTAAAGGGGAAGATCCCCGTGAACTACTTAGGGAAAATCATCAACTGCTAACGCAGATCGGGGTAGTACCAAAACCGGTCCAGCAGTTTATTGCTGCGGTTGAACAATTGGGTGGCGCAGCAAAAGTGAGCGGAGCCGGTTCTGTTAAGGGTGTTGGGGCCGGTGCTTTGATCGCCTATTCTCCAGAGGTCGATCTGACAGAGCTTTGTAAACAAAACGGTTATTCAATCATGACGATTGAAGAGGACAGCGAAGGAGCCCGCCTTGAAGATTAAAGTCACAGCCCCAGGTAGTCTGATGTTGATGGGGGAGCACGCAGTCTTGTTTGGGCAGCGGGCGCTGGCCTGTGCCGTGGACAAACGTATCGCTGTCACGCTAACTCCTCGCGAAGATCGCAACGTTAATATCGATTCAGCTTTGGCTCAGTACCACTCAAGCCTTGATCAGTTGCAGTCTGAGCCAGCACTCAGTTTTGTCCTGACAGCGATAGAGCGCCAGGCTGCAAGGTTACCGAACGGATTCGATCTGCAGATACGTTCTGAATTTTCTCATACCGTGGGGCTGGGTTCTTCTGCTGCGGTAACGGTAGCGGTTGTGACCGCTCTGCAAGCTTATACCGGTAGTAGGTGTGATGATCACCAAGCACTGTTTAATGAAACCCTGGCGGTAGTCCATCAGGTGCAGGATGGCCGGGGGTCAGGTACTGATCTGGTGGCTGCTGTCTTTGGCGGTGTGGTTGGATATACCGTTGCTACTGCCGATACCGCCCCTCAGATACGGGCATTGCAGGGCATACCCACTATTAGTCTTTTCTACGTGGGTTATAAGATGAAAACCCCGGATGTATTGAAGCGGGTAGAAGGCTTTGCGGCTCAGTCACCGAAAATCTATGCTGAACTGTACCGCTTGATGGGGCAAACCGCTGAGCAAGCCGAATTGGCTGTAGATAACAGGGACTGGCCGCAATTTGGACGCCTGATGAATATCTACCAGGGGTTGATGGATGCGCTAGGTGTAAATGATCGCAACCTGGCGGAAATTATCTATACATTAAGACGTTATCCAGACGTCCTTGGTGCCAAAATATCCGGTTCAGGTATGGGTGATTGTGTTCTGGTTCTGGGGAACCCATCAGACTATCCATTCTCTTATGAACAGTCTTATGAACAAATACCTGTGGCAGTCTCTCAGAAGGGGGTGACCGTTGAATATATCTAAACACAGCTCTAAAACTATCACTAAAGAAAGCGTAATCGAAAGCTATCTGCCAGCTACTGTAGTGCCGGTGGCAGACAGCATAGATACCGTGTTTGCACCGAGCAATATTGCCCTCTGTAAGTACTGGGGTAAGCGCGATACCGAGCTTAACCTGCCGATTAACAGCAGTTTGTCGATATCTCTTGCCCATCTGGGTAGTAAAACCCGTATCTCGGTTAGCGATACTGATCAGGTCTGGCTGAATGGCAGTCTGGTGGCTGCGGATGATAAGTTTTCCCGCAAAGTTATCAACTTTATTGAGCTGTTTCGCCGTGGTGCCGCTCACCCAGTTAAAGTAGAAACCGAGAATAATATTCCTACCGCTGCCGGATTGGCCTCATCCGCGTCTGGCTTTGCGGCATTGATGCTGGCGGTTAACACTTTCTATGGCTTGGGTTTGGAGCCGCAAGTGCTGTCCGCTTTTGCCCGTATGGGTAGTGGCAGTGCCAGCCGTTCCCTCTATGAAGGCTTTGTCGAATGGCAGATGGGGGTGCGCGAAGATGGTATGGATAGTTTCGCGCTGCCGTTAACGAGTCGCTGGAGCGATTTGAGAATCGGCCTGGTAAAGGTGAGCACCGGAGAGAAGGCAGTCGATTCCCGTTCCGGCATGAATCGGACAGTGGATACCGCTCACCTGTATCAGAGTTGGCCATTGCAGGCTGCGGCTGATCTTGAACGATTACACCGGGCGATTGCCGATCAAAATTTTACTCTATTGGGTGAAACCGCCGAGCAAAACGCGCTCTCTATGCACGCAACGATGATCGCTTCCTGGCCACCGTTACTCTATTGGCAACCGGACTCCGTTGCTGCAATGCATACGATCTGGCAGGCAAGAGCAGAAGGTGTCGAACTCTATTTTACTATGGATGCGGGGCCGAATATAAAACTACTCTTTACCGCTGATGCTGAAGCTGAAGTAAAACTGCGTTTCCCTGGCCTGGAGGTTATTACCCCTTTTGGCTGAGCCGGTGCATTCTAATCTGTATAAGTCTGGAGAGCATAGCGAAGCCAGCGGCTTTATTCTTACACGTCAGCAGTTTGATACTCCCGAGGGAATCAGTTTTCAGTTTTGGCTGAAAGGTTCTCAGGGTGCATTTCCCGTTACGGTGCCTGGTCAGGAAGCGGTTTTCTTTGTCCTCGAAGAGGATCTTCCCCGAATCGAGCCATTACTTGAGCCTGTTACCGACTGGCGCTTAAAACCCCTACCTCTGAAAGATCTTGAACAACGTTCCATCTGTGGCATTTACAGCCGTTCGATCGCCACCTATCGAAAACTGACAGACCTGTTGCAGACCTATGGTATTTCGATGATCGAGGAGGATATACGTCCTGTTGATCGTTTTCTCATGGAGCGCTTTATTCAGGATAGTGCCCGGGTGCGCTTCTCTGAACATTCGGCACAACTGCTACCGACAGGCTATGATCCCCAGCTGACCATGTTATCGGTGGATATTGAAACCACCATGCGCGCAGACCGAATTTTCTCCATAGGACTCTATTCAGACCGATACAGCAAAGTGCTGATTGTCGGTGAGGGGGCGAATGAACCCTGGCTGGAATATGTAAACGATGAGCGAGCATTGCTACAGGCGTTTATTCGGGAAGTAGAGCGCTGTGATCCCGATATATTCATCGGTTGGAATGTCGTCGGGTTCGATTTTCGGGTGTTGGAAGAACGGGCCCGAAGACTCCAGGTGCCCATGAATCTGGGTCGAGATCGCAGCCGAATACAGGTTATTCAGTCGGGCAATGGGAAGTGGTTTTGCCGTATTGCTGGGCGGGTGGTGCTGGATGGTATCGATACCCTGAAGGGTGCAACCTATCAGTTTGAAAGCTTCTCACTTGAGAATGTATCCAATCAACTATTGGATCGGGGTAAGTTGCTTGGTCATCAACAGGATGATGGGCTCACCCTCAACAAGGGGGAAGAGATTCAGCAGGTTTACCGGGAAAATCCCCGTCAGCTGGCGGAATATAATCTGGAAGACTGCAAGCTGGTCTGGGACATCTTTGAACACGCCAAGTTACTGCACTATCTGATAGAGCGCAGTCGTTTGACCGGTCTGCCATTAGATAAGGTGGGCGGCTCGGCGGCAGCTTTTGATAACCAGTATCTGCCTCGTCTGCATCGCAAAGGTTATGTGGCGCCGGTGTATGCCTCCGGTGAGTCGCAGATGGGCGCGCCCGGAGGTTATGTAATGGAATCTCGGCCCGGTCTCTATAATCAGGTGCTGGTGCTGGACTTTAAGAGCCTGTATCCCAGTATTATTCGTACTTTTATGATCGATCCTTTTGCATTGGCGGAAGGAACCGGCACCGAATGCCCCCCGGAAGAGCTGGTACCGGGCTTTAATCACGCTATTTTTAGTCGTAAAGAGGCGATACTGCCCGGTATTATCGAACGGCTGTGGCAGGCAAGAGATCGTGCAAAAGCTGAAAAGAATGCGCCGTTGTCCCAGGCGATTAAGATCATCATGAATAGCTTCTATGGGGTGCTAGGCTCCAATGTGTGTCGCTTCTTTGATCAGCGTCTTGCTGGCTCAATTACCCTGCGAGGCCACGAGATTCTCATCCGCACCCAGGAAAAGATTGAGGAAGAGTTTGGTTACAAGGTGATCTATGGCGATACCGACTCGGTATTTGTCTGGCTGGGAGATGATTTTCCTCTGGATAAAACCCAGCAAGAGGGGCGTCGGCTGGAAACTTTTCTAAATCAGTGGTGGCAGGAAGAGGTGCAACAGCGTTTCGGCTTGCCTTGTCATCTGGAACTGGAATATGAAACTCACTACCGACGTTTTTTTATGCCGACCATGCGCAATTCTGAGAAAGGCACTAAGAAACGTTATGCGGGTATTCGTCATTTTACCGATGGCAGTGAAGAGCTGATTTTTAAGGGGCTTGAAACAGTACGTTCCGACTGGACGCCCCTGGCGCGTCGGGTGCAGCGCGAACTTTACCGGTTAATCTTCAGTGATACACCCTATACCGATTACCTTAAGCAGATCGTTATTCAGATGAAAGCCGGGGAGCTGGATGAAGAGCTGGTTTATCGTAAGCGCCTGCGCCGTCCGTTAGATGAGTACAGTAAGAATCGTCCGCCCCATGTGCAGGCAGCCCAAAAACTATTCGATCATCTCTCCAAACGAAGAAAGCTGGATACCTTCTCTTCCGGGACCTATATCGAGTACCTGATCACCGTAAATGGCCCAGAACCGGTCTCTATCACAACCTCTTTAATTGATTATCAGCACTATTTTGATCGTCAGTTGGTGCCTATCGCCGACGGTATATTGATGTTCATGAATGACAGTCTTGATGGTATCGCCGCTCCTCAGATCAGTCTCTTTTGATCACAACTTACTGCTTATAAATAGCGCTGATATCTACAAGCTTTACCCCTAGCGTTTCACTAAAACTTCACTGTGATGAGTTGATCAATCCCAGATAATAACCTCTGTTTTTTTTCAGATGTTTTCTGATTTTTCGGGAGTAATGATGAACCAGCCACAAACCCCTAAGCAGCCTTGGTTGTTAACCCCTGGGCCGATAAATACGAGTCAGACTGTTAAACAGGCGATGTTACAGGACTGGGGGTCATGGGACGGTGATTTTCGTGCTATGACACAATCGCTGTGTGAGCAATTGGTTAGCTATGTGGATAACAGTGGTGAATTCGTCTGTGTGCCAGTGCAAGGCAGTGGTACCTTTGCTGTGGAGGCTACTCTCGGAACGATGATACCTAAACAGGGAAAAGCACTGGTGCTGATTAACGGCGCATATGGCCAGCGGATGACGAAAATTCTCGATTATATGGGCCGGGATTATGTTGTTCTGGACAAGGGCGACTATGAGCCACCCCGGGCTGACGAGGTGGCTGCGGTTCTGGCGCAAGACGCCGCTATCACTCATGTGCTTTTGGTGCACTGTGAAACCAGCTCCGGCATTCTGAATCCGGTTGAAGAGATCGCTAACGTGGTGGAGCACTTTGGCCGCCGCCTGATTATCGATTCGATGAGTGCTTTCGGTGCTATCGACATCCACAGTAGCAGTGTTCGCTTTGATGCCATTATCTCCTCGGCCAATAAATGTTTTGAAGGTGTTCCTGGCTTTGGCTTTGCGCTGATCAGAAAAGAGGCGCTGCAACAGTCAGCATCTAATGCTCACTCCCTGAGTATGGATCTGTACGATCAGTGGCTCTATCTGGAGAACACCGGGCAGTGGCGTTTCACTCCACCTACTCATGTAGTTTCCGCTTTTATACAGGCGCTTAAAGAGCATGAAGAAGAGGGCGGTATAGCCGGTCGCTTTGCCCGCTATAGCCGTAACCAGCAGCGACTGGTAGCAGGGATGCGTAAGCTCGGTTTTTATACCCTGCTAGCGGATGAGTGGCTGTCACCGATCATTGTTACCTTTTTCTCTCCTGGCCATGAAAACTTTAGCTTTCAGCGGTTTTACGATCTGCTTAAAGCGCATAACTACATTATTTATCCAGGAAAACTGACGACGGCTGAGAGCTTTCGTTTGGGCTGTATCGGTCAGTTATATGATGAACAGATCGATGGCCTGCTGGAAGCGATGGTTAGTGTTCTGGACGAGATGCAGATTCCTGATGGAAATCCAAACAGTTAAATAATATAGGGCAGCAACTAAACTGTTGTCAGGAGAAAATAATGTACCGTTACGAACGTCAATACACCGGGCCACTGCAAGCGATCATTATGGACTGGGCGGGCACTACCGTCGACTTTGGTTCAATGGCACCGATCCGTGCATTTCAGGGGTTGTTTACCAACCAAGGGGTACCAATCTCGCAAGCTGAAGCCCGTGGGCCGATGGGCACAGAGAAGCGTGAACATATCCGTCAGCTGTGCAGCCATCCCCGTATTCGCACTACATGGGTTGAGGTTAAAGGCACAGAGCCAACAGACGCCGATGTCGATCGGATGTACGACGAGTTCGTGCCGTTGCAGATTGCTGCCATTGCGGAAACTGCGGTTCTGATTCCCGGCCTGACAGAGCTACTTGCCTGGGCTGATGCGAACGAAGTAAAGATCGGCGCCAACACCGGTTATGCGGATATTATGATTCAGGGGTTACTGGCGAAAGCCGCAGAGCAGGGTTACAACCCCGCATCTAATGTCTGTGCTACTCAGGTGCCTAAAGGCCGTCCCTATCCCTATATGGCGATGATGAATGCTATCGAATTAGGGGTAGAGAATCTGGCCGCCTGCGTAAAAATTGATGATACTCTGACGGGTATTGATGAGGGCTTGAACGCAGGAATGTGGACTGTCGGCGTAGCCGTGAGCGGCAATGAGGTGGGTATGAGTCTGGATGAGTGGAACGCAACTGATGCTGAACAACAGGATAGGTTGCGGGCCAGAGCCTATGATCGTTTTAATCGATCAGGGGCGCACTATGTAATCGATAGCATTGCCGATCTGATTCCTGTGCTTGAAGAGATTGAGATGCGCATGTCTACTGGCGAGAAGCCGTGACACTGACCGCATTTATATTAATTATAGTTTCTGCACTGTTTCATGTGGGCTGGAACCTGATCGGCAAGAGGGTCGCACAAACGCTGCTCTTCTATATCTGGGCGATGGCGGCGGGCGGGCTGATGTTCAGCCCGTTTCTGATTTTTCATGATATTCAATTGATGGGGCTACCCAGTACTTTCTGGTGGTTGCTCTGTTGTTCCGGCTTGTTTCAGGGACTCTATCTTATAGGTTTAGCACGGGCTTATCGTTCCGGTGATATGAGTATGGTATATCCCCTGGCTCGGGCGTTACCGGTGGTTGTGGTACCGCTGGTGATCGTTATTCTCTATGGCAGTACTGCCGTTACCGCGGTTGAAGGCCTGGGGATGCTGTTGATTCTGGCGGGTGCAATCGCTTTGCCTCTGAGCCGCTGGACAAACTGGCGGCCCAGGTTTTATCTGCAACCGGTGATGTTCTGGGTTCTGCTCGCAGCGGTAGGTACAGCGGGTTATTCCATCGTTGATAGCAGGGCGCTGCAGATCATGCGTGATTCGGGTATGAGCGCGTTTCAGGCAGGCAGTAGTTTTGTCGTGTTGCAGGCGGTGACAACGGTTAGTTGGATGGTTCTGCTGATGGGTTTGATACCGGGAGAGCGGCTCAGGGGGCTGCAACAGAAGGGGATGGCCATACTGGCGGGCTTCTTTATCGTCGGCACTTATATGCTGGTGCTGATTAGTATGACCCTGGTGACGGAAGTCAGCTATGTGGTCGCCCTGCGACAGATCAGCATTCCACTGGGTGTGATTATCGGTGCGATCTGGCTGCAGGAAAAAATGAGCCTGCCCCGTATTCAGGGAACGGTGGTAATGATATTCGGCCTGCTACTGGCTTCCATTTAAATGTATTACCGTAGGTTGGGGTGAGGTACGAACCCCAACAAGAAAGTAACGCTCACACCTCAAACGATGAAATCAATTACTCTGATCCCATTAGTCGTTCGTCGCTTGCGAGAGAAAAGTAATACCGTAGGTTGGGGTGAGGTACGAACCCCAGCAAGTATTGTCATGTCGGTGGG
>JAIBDA010000073.1 GCA_024679635.1 Amphritea sp.
ATTATCAAAAGTAGCCGGCCGTCGTGAAAGCTCCCTTTCTATATAAACAGCCAAGCCCGGAGTGGTGTTGAATACCGGGTTAAGGGAGAGTACCGCTACGAGTCCATACAGTCTTATTTTTTCGTTCAGATTACAACCGCTAATTAGGTGTGTCCGAAGATTTTATATTGCCTGAAAATTAGGTACTCGGGGGATTAAAATATTGATATGAGTCAATAAATGTTATTAATATTTAATATGTGTATCATTTTTTTGAGGCTTGTTGTTAGTTGTCATATTGTTTTTTCTTAATATAGATCAGTTATTTAAGGATGGTTTGCTGTTTTGAGTCAAAGATTAAAGTGATACATAATACTATTTAGTCTATTGATTTATGTGTCATAAATGGTAGATTTGCCCTGTGTTTAAAAACAAAAATAACCAAATCTGAGGTTTTTACTATGCATGACAAACTTGCTAATACAATGGAATTTCCACCAGAAACACCTCAACCAAATATTTACCCTCTGAGCTGGGAAAACAAAACCTCAAAGGCTGAGGAAATCTGGGATGCTTCCCTTCGTGAAGCATGGAATCCAAAGGATCTGCCATGGGATACCTTTGATGTTTCAAGTTATTCATGGGAAGAGCGCGAAGCGATGGCGTATTGGTGGACTCTGCTGTCGGTATTCGATGCGTCTGCGCCTCCAGTCTTTGCTGAAGCCTTCATCAAAACCTATGAAGATCACGAAGAAGATGCGATCCGTCGTTGCTTCTTCTCTGTAACCCGCGATGAGCAAAACCACGAGCAGATGTGTGGTATGGCAATCACCAAACTGTTGGAATGCAGTACTCCACTGGAATATGAGCCTAAAACCGAGCTGGGTAAGCGTCTGAAGCGCAATACCGCTTGGTTGTACTACAACGGTGGCCGTTATTGGGGCGGTTATAAAAAAGCAGTACCAAAATACAGCCTGGCAGTATTGTTTTCCTCATTCCTGATGGGTGAGATTGCTGCGGCAACCATCTTTAAGCAGATGTCTATAAGCTGCGAAGAGCTGGTATTCCAGGAAGCGTTCAAAAACATTGGTCGTGATGAAGGTCGTCACATGGCGATCTGTCTGTCTCTGATGGAACGTGATTATCCGAGCCTGTCTAAGGAAGATAAGAGCGTTATTACCAAGCAGATTCGTGCCGGTTACCTGTTTCTATCAGCGGTTCTGTATGAGCCACCAGCAGAGTTTTGGGATCTTCCAGAAGACTTTATTGCGACACAACGCGAAGCTGAAGAGATTGCTCGTGGAGCGGGCTTCGGTATCCCTTCGCACGAAGCGAAGAAAGACAACTGGCGCGAAGCGATGCTTAACCTGAAAGCAGTTTTGGATAAGTACGACACTCCATTCCCAGCGATTCCAGAAGTGGGTATCACTGGTGAAGAAGTTACTCAGGCGGATCTGGATTCTGCGGATATCATTCCTATCTTCTGATCACCGTCCGAGAGTTAACAAGCAGCCGTCGGACATAATCCGCTCGGCTGCTTTGTTTTATCTAAGAATAAATATGCTGTTACAGGGCTAGCTGATGCAGATCAGAGCCCGGAGGTAAGTATGACTACGATCCGTTTATCCCCGTCAGGTAAAGAAGTTGAAGCTAAATCCGGTGAAACTGTACTGGAAACCCTTGAGAATGCCGGTTATGCCCTGCCGAACAATTGCCGGGCTGGCGCTTGTGGTGAATGTAAAGTAAAGGTCTTGGAAGGTGAGTTCGACCAAGGCCTGGTAATGGATATGGCGTTGTCTCAGGAAGAGCGTGCGGAAGGTTTTGGCCTGATGTGTATGTGTAAACCACTCAGTTCGACGCTTGAGATTGACTGGGGCACCGACGATGCGATGCCTAAACTGTTTCCGCCTAAGGAAAACGTCCGTTGCATGATTGTCGATCGGATCGAACGTACTCCTCGTATCGCTGAAATTCGCTTACGCCCAGTTGGTGAGTCCATTCGTTTTTGGCCGGGGCAATATGTGAGCCTGACGGATACTACCCGCTCTGTAACGCCACGATCCTACTCAATTGCCAACGCTCCTCGTCCAGATGGTGAAATTATACTGCAGATCACACGGGTGCCTGATGGCGAAACCAGTAACTGGGTGCATGATGAAGTACACCCGGGCACGATGGTTAATCTGTCGGGGCCATACGGTACGTTTATCGGTGACCCAAGTACCGATGCTCCGGTGCTGTGTCTAGCGGCGGGTACCGGTCTGGCACCAATTATGGGCTTGGCAGATGCGGCATTGCGTCGGGGATACAATAAGCCGGTGCACTTGATGTTCTCTGCCCGAAAAGAGGAAGATCTGTACTGCAAGGGGCAGTTAGAGTTGTGGAATGTACGTCATCGTCGTTTCAAGTTTATTCCGACCTTAACCCAGGAAGATAAAGACGGTATTCTCCGTGGTCGTATTCCTAATATTCTGAAAGATCACTACCCAGACCTGTCGAAACATGCGATCTATATTGCCGGTAGTCCTGAATTTGTTGATGCCTGTATTTATGCTGCGAAAAAGCTAGGTGCTGAGGATGATATGATCCATACCGAAGGTTTCTTTGATCAGGCTTTGCCGGAAACGCCTGCGACAGACCGATTAGTCTGACTGTCAGATAATGGACAAACGCCGGCCCTGATTTAGATCAGGGCCGGCGTTTTTGTATGGGGCACAACTTTATCGGAGAGCATGATTTTTCGTGCGTCGGAGCAATTCCCTTTGTATTCTTGTAGTTAATCGTTCTTTCTTAGATGTTGAAGAGGGCTGAAAGGTCACTCCATTCCAATCGGGCTGACCGGGTGTTAGAGGTATGGAAACAGATAAAACTGAAATTGCATTTACCACCGCAGGCCTGACCAAAGTTTATGGTGAAGGCAGTGCGACCGTGCATGCTCTTCGAGGTGTAGATCTGCAAATTCCTCAGGGAGAGTTGGTGGTTTTACTCGGGGCCTCTGGCAGCGGAAAATCGACCCTGCTGAATATTCTGGGCGGGTTGGATCAGCCATCCTCGGGACAAGTCAGTTTTTTTGAACAGAACCTGAGTCGCCTGGATGATGCTGATCTGACCCTCTATCGCCGCGATCATATTGGCTTTGTCTTCCAGTTTTATAATCTGATGCCAAGCCTTACCGCGCGTGAAAATGTCGAGTTGGTGACCGAGATTGCAGAAAATCCACTTAGCCCGGAAGAAGCTCTGGCGCTGGTGGGTTTGAGTGAACGGATGGATCACTTCCCGGCGCAATTGTCAGGAGGTGAGCAGCAACGGGTGGCAATTGCCCGGGCGGTGGCAAAGCAGCCCAGAGTATTATTCTGTGATGAGCCCACCGGGGCGCTCGATAGCACCAGTGGCCGACAGGTGATGGAGGTGCTGCAGCAGGTAAACCGGGAGCTGGGTACTACCGTCGTTATTATTACCCATGCAGCAACGATTGCGGGCATGGCCGATCGGGTGATTCATTTTGCTGACGGGCAGATCAGGACGATTGATCTGAATGATCAAAAAACTTTAGCCCAAGACCTGGTCTGGTGAGCATCTCCTTATGCGCATGCTAACCGGCCTCTCACCTCTTGATCGCAAATTACTGCGGGATTTGTGGCGCATGAAGGGCCAGGCGTTGGCGATTGCACTGGTGATCGCACTGGGTGTGCTGATGCTGGTGATGATGAACGGCCTGGTTCGGTCGCTTGAAGATACCCGCACGGCCTATTATGAACGCCATCGACTTGCGCAGGTCTTTGCGCCTTTGCAGCGGGCTCCCCAGTCACTGCTGGCACGGGTAGCCGTACTCGAAGGGGTAACAGCAGTTGCCGGTAGGGTGACGGGTAGTGCTTTGATTAATATTCATGGCCAACCACTACCGCTGAGTGCTCAGGCCGTATCGTTGCCTGATCGGGGCGAGGCCCGGCTTAATGATATCTACCTTACCTCCGGAAGGCGTCCCGATCCCTCCCATGAGGATGAGATCATTCTGTTGCAGGATTTCGCCAAAGCCCATGGATTGAAGTCCGGTGATCCTCTGTCAGCAACGATGCACGGTGCCCGCAGAACCTTCAGGATTGTTGGTTTGGCCCAGGCCCCTGAATTTCTATATTCAGCGGCTCCTGGAGAGTTTGTTCCCGATGATGCCCGGTTTGCGGTGATCTGGATGAGTCAATCGGCGCTGGCGGCGGTTTACGATATGAACGGCGCTTTCAATCAACTGCTGTTGGGAACCTCTGCAGATAGTTCCCTGCCAGCGATTCTTGATCGGGTCGATACTCTGCTGGAGCCCTATGGTGGTCTGGGGGCCTATGGGTTGGCGGATCATGTTTCTAATCGTTTTATCGAAGAGGAGATCAGCGGTCTGAGGGTCTCCAGTCGCACGGTGCCGCCGGTGTTTCTGGCGGTAGCGGCCTTTCTTCTCAATATCGTCATTTCCAGAATGATTCAGTCGGAGCGGGAGCAGATCGGTCTGCTGAAAGCTTTTGGTTACAGAGATATTGAAATTACGCTGCATTATTTGAAGTTTATTTTTGTCATCGCTGTGGGCGGGGCGCTGATTGGCTGCTTGCTGGGGGTTATCTCAGGTAGAAGTCTGGCGCAGCTCTATCAAAGTTATTATAAATTCCCTTTTCTGTTGTTTCAGGTCGACCCGATGACCTTTGTGATCGGTGTTCTGGTGAGCATTCTGGCTGCGGCTGCGGGGGGGATGCTGGTGTTGAAGTCTGTTTTCCGTCTCACGCCAGCGGTGGCGATGCAGCCACCGGCGCCCGCAGACTATAGTCGCTCTGCTGCGCTGGCTTCATTTCTGAAACGCTTTCTGGACCAGCCGGGGCGGATGGTTGCCCGGCGACTGCTGCGCCAGCCCGGCAGAGCTGCAGGCGGAGTGATCGGTATCGCGGCAGGGATGTCATTGGCGGTGGCGATGCTCAATGTCATGAGCGCTTTTGATCGGACTCTGGAATTGAGTTTTAGTCTGATCGACCGGAGTGATCTGTCGGTGAGCTTCGTTGAATCGTTATCTGACAAGGTTTTGTATGAGTTACAGAGTATTGATGGTGTTATAGAGGTAGAGCCCGTACGCACCGTTGCTGTTCTGTTCAGCAATGGCCAGCACAGTTACCGGGGGGCTATTACCGGGCTGCCTTCGGCTGTCAGACTTAACCGGGCGCTGGATGTTCGACAACAAACCATTCCGATGCGCACAGAGGGGGTTGTGTTGGGAACCGCACTGGCCGATATTCTCCAGGTGAAGCCGGGAGATATGTTGAACCTGGATGTCAGGGAGGGGCGCCAACCGCAGTTACAGGTTCCGGTGACCGGGGTGGCAGACACATTAATCGGCTCCCCCGCTTATATGGCATTGGATAGCCTGAATCGTGTCCTGCGAGAGCCGAATCGGGTATCAGGGGCCTATCTGCGCATTGATAGTGCAAAGCAGGATACAATTTATAGGCAGATTAAAGCGTTGCCAGCGATTGCCGGGGTGAGTCTTAAGCAGGAAGCCCGCGAGGCGTTTCAGACGCTGATTGATACCAGTGCCGGCGCGGTGCGTTATCTGATGGCGGCCATAGCCGGGGTGATTACTTTTGGTATTGTCTATAACAGTGCGCGTATCGCCTTTGCCGAGCGAGCCCGGGATCTTGCCAGCCTCAGAGTCATAGGCTTTACCCGTGGGGAAACTGCGTTTGTGCTGTTGGCTGAGCTGGGTATCATTACATTGCTGGCGTTACCGCTGGGTGGGCTGTTCGGATATTTCCTGGTTTTCGCCATATCTGAAGGTTTTAGTACCGATCTTTATAGGGTGTCGGCGGTGTTTGTGCCACAAAGCTATGGCATCGCGGCGCTAGCCGTCATTATCGCGGCATTGTTGTCCGGCTGGTTGGTAAAGCGAGATATCGACCGGATAGATCTGGTTTCAGCTTTGAAAGTAAGGGAGTAGTGAGGTTATGGCATCAAAACGGTCGGGTCACTGGTTATTACTGGGTTGTGTTGCTGTTGTAGTGTTGCTGTTGGTCTGGGCGTTTATGCCACGGGCACTGCTGGTGGATATTGGTGTTGTCCAGCGGGGCGCTATGCATGAAACCATCGATGATGAGGGTAAAACACAGGTGCGGGATGCCTATGTTGTCTCAACGCCAGTCACTGGAAGGCTCTTACGCATTGATGTTGAGCCGGGTGACCGGGTAGTTCAGAATAAAACGGTAGTGGCCCGTATGCTGCCATCCAACCCTGTCGCACTGGATAGTCGCAGTCGTGAACAGGCCCGCGCTGCTGTTTCATCTGCGGAAGCGGCCGTGCGGCTGGCCCGGGCAGAGCTAAATAAAGCGATGGCTGATACCGAGTTGAGTCGTACCGAACTGGGCCGCATCAGTGATCTGCAAAAACGCGGAGCGATCAGTGTGTCTGCTTTAGATAAAGCCAAACAGACTTCGCGTGCCACCAGCGCCCAGCTGGATATGGCGAAAGCCGCTATTTCAATGCGTCAGGCGGATCTGGCCACCGCCCGGTCACAGCTGATTACCTTTGTGCCGGGGCAGGCTGATAACAGTGCTGCAGGCTCTGATGTGATCAATATACTGGCACCGCACTCCGGTAGCATTTTGCGAGTGCTGCAGGAAAGTGAAACGACACTGCCAGCAGGGCAGGCGATTCTGGAAATCGGTGATATCAACGAAGCGCTGGAGGTGGTTGTTGAACTGCTATCCACCGATGCGGTAAAGGTAAAGGCGGGTAATCGGGTGATTATCGAAAACTGGGGTGGAGCGAATGTTCTTGAGGGCGTTGTCGAGAAAGTTGAACCCTGGGGGTTTACCAAGTTCTCAGCCCTGGGCGTAGAAGAACAACGGGTAAAAACCACCATTCAGTTTGCCAGCGATAACGAGCAGCGTGCCAGTCTTGGGCATGGCTTCAGAGTAGAGGCCCGCATCGTTATC
>JAIBDA010000017.1 GCA_024679635.1 Amphritea sp.
AAAAGGGCGCAAAGAGGATAAAGAACTTAATCCAGGTGGTAATTAACAGAGTCATAGTGGTTCTCGTATGGACACCGGGTAGGTGTATCTAACAAAAAAAGCGGCCTTGTGGGCCGCTTTTTCATTCTGTATGGGGCTTCAAGTAACGCCTTATACAGGAGTGATTATTTTAACGCCAGCCAGAGCGCGTGAATAATGCCAGGAATGTAGAAAAACAGGCAGAGTACAATATTGATCACTAGCTGAAGACCTGCGCCGGCTTTCATAAAGACTGCAATTGGCGGCAGTAAGATGGCCAGAATGATCAAAACGATCTTGTTATCCATTGGTCAGGGTCCTTGTTAATTAGGTAGATCAGATTTGTCTACATATTGCCTAGGTGGTGTTTCAAGGTCAATGTGACGCATCGGGAAAACGTTTGTTTTTCGATCTTCGAAATAAAACCTCAGCGCATTTCTGATGGTCTGAAAGGCTAAGTCGTCCCAGGGAATATCCTCTTCAGCAAACAGCTGAACCTCTTCTGTTTCATCTCCAGCGGAGAAGTTCAGGTCGTCGAGTTGCGCCAGATAGATTAGCTGAACCTGACTGACCGGAACAATTGAAGTGACGGTATAAAGTTCAAGGTGGCTCACCCGGGCATTGGCTTCTTCCCGTGTTTCCCTGGTTGCTGCATTCTGGGTAGATTCACCGTTTTCCATGTAGCCGGCAGGGAGTGTCCAGTAGCCTATGCGAGGTTCAATAGCGCGTTTACAAAGCAGTACTTTGCCTTCATAGACAGGCAGGCAGCCGGCAATGACTTTCGGATTAACATAGTGAATAAAATTACAGTTATTACAGATATGGCGGGGTCGGTTATCACCTTCCGGTACTTCGAGTCGAACCGCTGATCCGCACTGGTTACAGAAATTCATTTTAGGTCCTTCAAATATCTGCTCGGGCTAATAATCACTGCCTAATCAAAGATCACCCGGTTGAAGGGGGCGATCATAAAGCGTCACTGACAGTGTGTAGTCTTAACTGTAAAGCAAAAGCCCTCATAAGCTCAAACAATCGTTGTGTTTATCGCGCTGAAACGCTGTTTCATTTATAGGTGGAGAAGGCAGCACTAAACTTTAGGCTAACTGAAAGGTATGATGGATAAATACTAACGACTGAAAAAACCATATGTTTGATAGGCTTAAGCAACGATTAGACCTTCATGCTCCCCGGACTCTTAGCGAGAGTGGGCCGGAAGCGGGCGTGTTGATTGCGTTGACGGATAACCCTGCCGGCCCGGAAGTTATCTTGACGCGTCGTGCCGGACATCTGAATACCCACAGCGGTGAGATCGCTTTTCCTGGAGGGAAGAGAGATGATACCGACCCTGATCTGCTTTTTACCGCCCTGCGTGAAGCGGAGGAAGAGGTAGATCTTAAGCCTTCAGATGTAAATATCATCGGCCCACTGGGAGCGGTGTTGTCAAAGCATAAACTCCAGGTGACTCCCTATGTGGGGGTCATTCCATATGATGTTGTCCTGACGCCGAATTTAGATGAGCTGGACCGGATCCACCGGGTGCCGTTGAGTTTTTTTCTGGAGAAACCGCCTCATCATACCGATGCGATTCCTTTTAGAGGTAAGACCCACTATGTACCGGCTTATGTATATGAGGGCGATATCATCTGGGGACTGACCGCCTATATGTTAGTAGAGTTACTTAATGTGGGGTTTGATGCTGAGATTCCAATGAAAAACCGACCAGAGTACAGTTAACCAGTACAGCTGAAAAAGTACGGTTAAAGGGCTCGGTAAAACAGTACCGTTAAGGAGTGCATACAGTTATGTTGTTTTCTATTGGTGGTCGTCAGATCAGTTTATTGGGCGAAGAACATTACGTCGCCCATAATGCCACCCTGATAGGCTCCGTTGAGGTGCATAATCAGGCCAGTATTTGGTTTAACGTGGTTGTTCGCGGCGATAATGACCTGATTACCATTGGTGAACGTTCCAATATTCAGGATGGCGCTGTGTTGCATACGGATCCGGGCTATAAGTTGACGGTGGGGCGTGATGTAACCGTTGGACATCTGGCGATGTTGCATGGCTGTGAGATCGGTGATGGCTCCCTTGTTGGGATTGGTGCGGTGGTGCTCAATGGTGCAAAAATTGGTAAAGGCTGCCTGATTGGCGCGAATGCACTGGTGCCTGAAGGGATGGTTATTCCTGATGGTTCATTGGTGGTTGGTTCCCCTGCGAAAATAAAGCGTGCTCTGAGTGAGGAGCAGCAACAAGGGTTGCTGGAAAATGCTGCGCACTATGTCGAGAACATGCACCGCTATCGGTCGGAATTACAGCAACAGGGTTAAAATCTGAATTATGAATAATGAAACTACTGAGTCCCGTCCTGTACGTTCACCTTGTATAGGTGTTTGTGCCTTGGATGAAAAAGACCTCTGTGTCGCTTGCCGTCGAAGCGGTATGGAGATAGCTGAGTGGGGCGTCTTATCTGACGATGAGAAGAGAGTTGTCTGGGGCTTGATTCGACAGCGTGAAGAAGATGATCTTAATGCCAGAAGCGGAGGCTGATATGAAGGTAATGATCGACCTCTGCGTGGTGCCGATAGGTGTTGGTGTCTCGGTATCTGAGCATGTCACAGCTTGTCAGCGCGTTCTGCAGGATTCTGGCCTGGCTCATCAGATGCATGCTTATGGCACCAATGTTGAAGGTGATTGGGATGCAGTATTTGCTGCTGTGAAGCGTTGTCATGAGGTAGTGCATAGTATGGGTGCTGTCCGGATCAGTAGTAGCATGCGTATCGGCACTCGTACCGATCGGGATCAGACCATGGATGATAAAATTAACAGCGTGACAGCCAAACTGTCGTAGCTAGGCTGAATGAGGCTGGAGAGGTTAATCTTCCTCTTCATCCTCATCGGTATCTCGTTTCAGCCGGGTTGCCCGGATCGTTTTAATCAGATTGTCACTGACTTGCAGCGTTTCTATCCGATAGTTGTCGATGAGTAAGCAGACATTCGCATCTGGAATCGCCTCAATGACTTCTATTACCAGGCCATTAATGGTTTTAGGACCGTCAGTAGGTAGGTCCCAGTCCAGAGATTTGTTCACATCGCGGATGTTGGCGGTGCCGTCGATAAAGAAGCTACCGTCCGTTTGTGGGAAAATGTCCTGATTTTCCTCTTTACCGCTGATGGACATCTCGCCTACGATCTCCTCCAGAATGTCCTCCAGGGTAACAATGCCCTCAATATCACCGTACTCATCAACCACTAGAGCGATACGTCGACTCTCTTTCTGAAAGTTTAACAACTGGGTTTGTAGTGGGGTGCTTTCGGGCACAAAGTAAGGTTCATGGATGACCTGAAGAATGGCTGCCTTAGTCACGGCATCCTGGCGGAATACCTGAGCCAGATTGCGCATATGGAGAATGCCGACGACTTTATTTAGCTCTCCCCGGTATACGGGCATCCGTGTATGAGCCGTCGTACTTAGTTGGTCAATAATCTCTTCCAGATCGTTGTCCAGGTCGATACCTAATACTTCGTTACGGGGAATCATGATGTCGTTGACGGTAACATCGTCGAGCTCCAGTACGCCGAGTAGCATCGACTGGTTGCGCTGTTGAAGGACGGCGCCAGATTCATTAACCAGTGTGCGCAGTTCTTCTGTACTCAGGTGGTGGTGTTCACCCGGTGTCATTTTAATGCCGATCAGCTTTAGTAAACTATTGGTGATCAGGTTGACGATCCATACCAAAGGATAGAGTAGCTTTAGCAGCGGTTGAAGAATATAGGCGGCTGGAAAGGCTATCTTTTCAGGGTACAGAGCGGCAATGGTCTTGGGTGACACTTCGGCAAAAATCAGAATGATCAGTGTCAGTCCTGCGGTAGCGATGAGTATCCCATCGTCTCCCCAGAGCTCTACTGCGATGATGGTCGCAATTGCTGAGGCAAGAATATTGACGAAATTATTACCGATGAGAATCACGCCGATGAGTCGGTCAGGGCGTTTTAGCAGTTTATTGGCTTTAATCGCTCCCCGGTGTCTGTTTTTGACCATATGCCTTAACCGATAGCGGTTAAGAGACATCATGCCGGTCTCAGAACTAGAGAAAAAAGCGGAGCAGAAAATAAGAAATACAAGCAGTCCCAATAGGGACTCGATCGATGCGCCTTCCAAGACGTTTAACCTTCAATAGCTGGTTGGAAAGCCATTGTCAGGCTAACCCCAGAGACTGTCAAGCATACTTAGTTAACGCTGTGTTCTGGATATAATGAGAGCTTACATTAAAAGCTCGACAACAAACTTGCTGCCGAAGAATGAAAGCATTAATACGATAAAACCGCCAACCGTCCAGCGGATCGCTTTGTGGCTGCGCCAGCCCAGGAAGTGGCGGCCTATTAGCAGGGTAGCGTAGAGCAGCCAGGCCAGAATTGAGAGAACGGTTTTATGCACCAGGTGCTGGGCAAACAGATCCTCGAATACCAGTGCCCCGCTCGCCAGCGAGAGTGTCAGCAGGATAAGTCCCGTCCAGATCATCTCAAATAGCAGTGCTTCCATCGTCTGTAATGGAGGTAGTGAACGCAGCAGCCCTTTGGTCATATGGTGCTTTAAATGATAGTCCTGCTTGGCCAGCAGTACTGCCTGAAAAGTTGCCAGAGTGAATATGCTGTAAGCCAGAATGGAGAGCAGGATATGGATAACAAGACCGCTGTCGTACTGTCTGGCTATATTGGTGTCTATTCCGAACAGGGTGAATAGCAGGGCTAATGCAGCCAGAGGGAGAATGCCGATAAACAGGTTGTCGATTCTCTGTCGCAGAGAACTCAGTAATACCAGTGTCGCTACCAGCCAGCCTATGAGTGAGCCAATACTGAAAAAGCCTAAATGGATGCCGCCGGGATGGTGTAGATCGAGATAGACTGCATAGCTGTGAGCAATAATGGCAACCAGTGCTATCAGTCTGATGATCTGTCTGTTAATGCTGCGGCCGCTAATGGTCTGCCACTGCAGAGAGGCCGCGGTCAGGTAACAGAGAATGGCGATTAGTGTGGGCAGAGTTTGCATCAGCGGTTAGCTCATCAGTTCCATAGAAATAAGGGAAGGGACTTGTTCGCTCCTTCTTTAGCTGGCGCTAAGTGTGTCATAAATATGCTGTTGATGAAATGTTGATACGGGGCTATTTGACAGAGGTCAGCTATGCGATTGGGTAATAGATAACCAGTTCCTGTTTAATCAGGTTCCTATAGGGCGCTGCTGCTGTATAATGGCTCTCTTTATTTTGCTGCCGAAGAGCTGATTTAATAGCGGCTTCTGACTTAAGCAGTATCGGAATAACCCCTCAAGGCGTAACTATGTTTGAGAATCTGACGGATCGTCTGGCGAAAACGCTTAAATCGGTCACGGGTCAGGCGAAGCTGACCGAAGACAATATTCAAGGTACCTTGCGTGAAGTACGCATGGCGCTGCTTGAAGCTGACGTGGCGCTGCCAGTCGTTAAAATATTTATTAGCAGTGTTAAAGAACGCGCTGTAGGAACTGAGGTTAGCAAGAGCCTGAGTCCTGGGCAGGTGTTCGTTAAGATTGTCCAGCAAGAGCTGGAAAAGGTCATGGGTGAGGCCAATGAGGCGCTCAACCTGGCCGCTCAGCCACCGGCCGTTGTAATGATGGCGGGTCTCCAGGGTGCGGGTAAAACGACCTCTGTTGCCAAGCTTTCTCGTTTTCTGCGTGAGCGGGAAAAGAAAAAAGTACTGGTAGTCTCTGCTGACGTTTATCGCCCTGCGGCGATTAAACAGCTGGAAACGCTGGCGGCAGAAGTTGAGGTGGATTTCTTTCCCTCTTCCATAGAGCAAGCTCCGATCGACATTGTTAATGCAGCGATTAATCACGCTAAGGTTAAGCATTTTGATGTTCTGATTGTCGATACTGCCGGTCGTCTGCATGTCGACACCGATATGATGGATGAGATCAAAGCGCTGCATGCTGCGATCAATCCGGTCGAAACACTGTTTGTGGTTGATGCCATGACCGGTCAGGATGCTGCCAATACGGCTAAAGCATTCAATGATGTGCTGCCTTTAACGGGTGTGATACTGACTAAGACCGATGGTGATGCCCGTGGTGGTGCGGCACTATCTGTTCGACATATCACCGGTAAGCCGATCAAGTTCCTGGGCGTAGGTGAGAAAGTCGATGCTCTTGAGCCTTTCCATCCTGATCGGGTTGCTTCTCGAATTCTGGGTATGGGTGATGTTCTCTCCCTGATCGAGGAAGTCGAACAAAAAGTCGACAAAGATAAAGCTGAGCGGCTGGCTAAGAAGTTCCAGAAAGGCAAAGGCTTTGATCTGGAAGATTTCCGCGACCAGTTGCAGCAGATGAGCAATATGGGTGGTATGTCTTCGTTGATGGATAAGATGCCAGGCATGGGCCAGATGGGTCAGGCGATGCAGGGGGCTAACTTATCAAATGCGGAAAAGGGCTTTAAACAGTTCGAATCGATTATTAACTCGATGACTCCCCATGAGCGTAAACGTCCGGATGTTATTTCTGGTTCGCGTAAAAAGCGTATTGCGATGGGTTCGGGTACACAGATTCAGGATGTTAATCGCTTGCTGAAACAGCATAAGCAGATGGCCAAAATGATGAAGAAGTTTTCATCGAAGGGCGGTATGGCCAAAATGATGCGTGGCATGAAGGGTATGATGCCCGGCGGTATGGGTGGTCCAGGCGGTCCTGGTGGTTTCCCTCGGATGTAGCGTTGGCGTTTAATAAATAACCAAAAGACTTTCCAAGGGCGGCGGATTCACGTAGAATTTGCGCCCTGTTTTTATGATTAGGTGCAGTCTGCGTCGATCTCTTCAATAAAGTGGTCGGAACGGGACTGGAATCTGTGAACTGTGAGTGATATCAAAACTCACTTAATAAAGGGACCAAACGTATGGTAACTATTCGTCTTTCTCGTGGCGGCGCTAAAAAGCGTCCTTTCTATCATTTGACTGTAGCTGATTCTCGTAATCCGCGTGATGGTCGTTTTATTGAGCGTGTTGGCCTTTTCAACCCTCTGGCTAAAGGTCAGGAAGAGCGTCTGCGTGTTAATCAGGAACGTGTTGATTACTGGGTAGCTAAAGGCGCTCAGATGTCTGATCGCGTTGCTAAGCTGATTAAAGACGCTAAGTAAACGTTATTAAGCGATCAGTCGGGTTATTAAGATGAGTGGATTAACGTCAGACGAGATTACAACGGTAGGGCGGATCACGACGATCTACGGCGTTAAAGGTTGGGTGAAGATTTATTCCCATACCGAGCCGATGGAGCGCATCCTGGATTACTCACCATGGCTACTGAAACTAAATGGTCAGTGGCAGCCTATTAAGATTAGCGAAGGCAAAAAACATGGTAAGGGACTGGTAGCTAAGCTTGCAGGTGTTGATGATCGTGATGTTGCGCGCCAGTATTGTGGCATGGATATCGCGATAGAAAGTAGCCTGTTACCAGCTCTGGGCGAAGGTGATTTTTACTGGAGTCAGCTGGAGAAGCTTGAAGTATTAACCGAGTCCGGCGTGAAGCTGGGTAAGGTGAGTCATCTGATTGCGACCGGTGCAAATGATGTGCTGGTGGTAAAAGGTCAGGAAGGCAGTGTTGATCGCAAAGAGCGGTTGATCCCCTACCTACCGGATCAGGTGATTAAAGAGATAAACCTTGAAGAAGGTACGATGCGGGTCGATTGGGATCCGGAGTTTTAACCGGTGTGGATCGGTGTTGTTACCCTTTTTCCGGAGATGTTTGAAGCGATAACTCGCAACGGCGTAACCGGGAGGGCAGTGCGCAACGGCTTACTAGATGTGCAGTGCTGGAACCCTAGGGAGTTCACAAAGGATAAACACCGAACGGTGGATGATCGCCCTTATGGCGGTGGTCCTGGAATGTTGATGAAGGTGCAGCCGCTGCGGGACGCGATCCATGCAGCAAAGCAAACTGCAGGCGATAAGACTAGAGTGATCTATCTTTCACCGCAGGGGCGCCGACTTGACCATTCTGGTGTGAAGGAACTGGCCGCTTGTGAGCGGTTGATTCTGGTCGCGGGACGCTATGAAGGTATTGATGAGCGTCTGGTGGAGACTGAAATCGATGAAGAGTGGTCGCTGGGTGATTTTGTCCTCAGCGGCGGCGAGTTACCAGCAATGGTGATGATCGATGCGGTATCCAGACTGGTTCCCGGTGTTTTAGGGCATCAGGATTCAGCGACGGAAGATTCCTTTTGTGATGGGCTGCTCGATTGTCCTCACTTCACCCGACCGGAAAAACTTGACGAAATGTCCGTGCCTGATGTGTTGCTTAGCGGTAATCACGAGGCTATCAGACGCTGGCGTCTGAAACAGCAACTGGGACGAACCTTGCAAAGGCGTCCGGAATTGCTGGAAGACCTCGAGTTAGATAAAGAGCAGCGGTCATTGTTAAACGAATTTATCCGTGAGACGAGCGCGTCTCAGGATTAGAATTTTAGGAGCGAGCGATGAGCAGCAAGAACCTAATCATTCAGCAGATCGAAGCTGAACAGATGAACAAAGTTATTCCAGAATGTGCACCGGGTGATACCGTTGTTGTTCAGGTCAAAGTAGTTGAAGGTGAGCGTCAGCGTCTGCAGGCGTTTGAAGGCGTTGTGATTGGTAAGCGTAACCGTGGCGTTAACTCTGCGTTCACTGTACGTAAAATCTCTCACGGTGTTGGTGTTGAGCGTACTTTCCAGACTTTCGCCTCTACTGTAGACAGCATTGAAGTTAAGCGTCGCGGTGACGTGCGCCAGGCTAAGCTGTACTACTTGCGTGAGCGTAGTGGTAAGTCTGCACGTATTAAAGAGAAGTTGGCTAAGTAATTATTTAGCTCACTTTGAGTATAAAAGGCGACTTCGGTCGCCTTTTTTATTGCCTGAAATTCGCATGAGAATTAATCCCGCACTAAAATAAATGAAATATTGTCGGGCCTGTTTAGTTTTGGTTGCTGTCAGGGTACTGTAGTTAATACTTGATGGGTTGTGGATGGGGGCTATGAAGAGATTTTTGGTCGGTATATGCTCTCTGTTTTTTCTGCTGGGTGCCGGTACAAAAGCAGTCAGCGCGGACGGCGACAAAAAAATTGTCGACAAACGAGATGCTCAGGGCCGTACTGCGGAAGAAGAGGCGCGCCGTCAGGCTACCCGGGAAGCTATTCGGCGGGCGGTGAAGGGTGGGCAGGCAGCTCCGAAAACTGTGCATGAAAAAACCTATCAGTCGATCCGTCATGAGCAGATCGGGCAATATATTGGCAGCTGGGTAAAGTTGGAAACCTACTTTGGGCGCAAAGTGGAGGGCACGCTTAAGCGGGTAAAGGGTGATATTATCTATGTTGATGAGCATGTAGCTCAGGGTAGTGCTAGCTATCCTATCAATAAAACAAAGATTACCGGGCTGAAAGTATTAAAGTAATACGGCTCCTTTGATGGATATCCTCTGAGTGAACAGCGAAATTCAAACCGATGCCCGGGTGACTGCAGAGCATCCATCTCCTCGTGATTCTGAACTGATTGAGCAATTTTTGGATGCGCTCTGGCTTGAAAAGGGGTTAAGTAAAAATACCCTCGCCTCATATCGCCGGGATCTCTCTATCTACGCTTGCTGGCTAAACAGTCAAAAGCAATTCTTGCTTGAATCCAGTCGAACCAATCTGCTTAGCTATCTCAATTGGCGTGTACGCCAGCGAATGAAAGCCAGTTCCACGGCGAGATTGCTTTCCTGTCTGCGCGGTTTCTTTCGTTACCTGTTACGGGAGGGGGTGTTGAGTGAAGACCCTACCTTGCAGGTTGAAAGCCCGAAGCGTGGGCGGCCTCTGCCTAAAAGTCTCAGTGAGGCTGATGTTGAAGCCCTGCTGAATGCGCCGGACGTGGATGATGTTCTTGGTTTTCGGGATAGGGCGATGCTGGAGCTGCTCTATTCATCAGGCTTGCGGGTGAGTGAGTTGGTGGAGCTGCAGTTGTCACAGATTAATCTGCGACAGGGGGTTCTCAGGGTTGTGGGTAAGGGAGATAAAGAGCGATTGGTGCCTTTGGGTGATGAGGCGGCAAATTGGTTGTTGTGTTACCTGAAAGAGGCGCGCCCCGGATTGATTAATGATTCAGCGAGTGAGGTGGTTTTCCCTAGTCGTCGCGGTAAACAGATGACTCGCCAGACCTTTTGGTATCGGATTAAGCGTCATGGCCTCACGGCCGGGATCGATCAACTGCCGTCACCGCATGTGTTGCGTCACGCTTTTGCCACGCACCTTCTGAATCACGGAGCGGACTTACGGGTGGTACAGCTGTTGCTGGGGCATAGTGATCTGTCGACCACTCAGATCTATACGCATGTAGCCAAACATCGTTTACAATCACTGCATCGGCAGCATCATCCGCGGGGCTGATTTTCAGGTTATTTTCAGTTTTTGTCGTTAGGCTGGAAACTATGCTGCCGTTTTAGCGTCTTACAGGCAGAGCTTTAAAAGGCGATTCGAATATTTGAGGGAATTATGCAAAAACTAATGATATCGATAGTGGCTATGGTGCTGCTGAGTTTTAATGTTTCAGCGGATGAGACGAAAGAAGCGGCTATACGCTCTTCTTTGAGTGCGTTAAGTAATCAGGTACCTATCGTTGCTATTGCCGATGCACAGTTCCCAGGTCTTTATGAAGTAACGCTGGCCAGTGGTGAGCTACTGTATACGAATGAAACTGGCAGTCATTTTATTGTCGGTGAAGTGTACAAAGTTCAGTCGGATGGCCAGCTGATGAACCTTACAGAAGAAGGTAAGAAGTCTGGCCGGATTGAGCAGCTGGCTGCAGTCGATGCTAAAGATATGGTTATCTTTCCGGCGAAAGGTGAGACTAAGGCTCATATGACAGTGTTTACTGATACCGACTGTTTCTATTGTCGCAAGCTGCATAAAGAGGTCGCGCAGATCAATGAGCTCGGAATCGAAGTTCGATATCTGGCTTTTCCCCGTGCAGGAGCAGGCTCTAAAACTGAGCGGGTGATGAATTCTATCTGGTGTGCTGATGAGTCTGAGCGGACGGGGTTAATGACCCGGTCTAAAGCAGGCCAGTCAGTTCCTTCGCTTAGCTGTGAGAGCAGCCCGGTTATGAGTCAGTATAAATTGGGGCAGCAGATGGGCGTTACTGGTACTCCCGCGCTGGTGCTTCAGGATGGTAGTCTGGTGCCGGGCTATATGCCTGCTGCGCAGTTAGCGAAAATGCTGGGTGTAGTTAACTAAGATTTTTTGATTTAGAGGGGGAGCTATAAGCTCCCCTTTTTTTATGCATAAACTTTTTTGCGGTAAGGTAGGGTGCTGCGTAGAGCTTATGCCTTATATTCGCTATAATGCGTGCCTATTTTTTAACCGCAGTAATGTCTGCCGCTCGAATAGCATAGTAATAGCGCGAGGTAATGGTTTGAAACCTGTAAAAGTTGGTATCTGTGGTCTTGGCACCGTTGGTGGTGGTACGTTCAATGTACTGAAACGCAACGCTGAAGAGATCTCCCGTCGTGCGGGTCGTAGTATCGTTGTTGAAGCGATTGGGGCCCGTCGTGAAAATCCTGATTGCGACACCCGGGGTACCCATATTACAGCGGATATTTTCGAGATTGCTCGCAATCCTGAGATTGATGTCGTTGTTGAGCTGATTGGCGGCTACGATATAGCGTTAGAGCTAGTGATGACTGCTATTGAGCATGGCAAGCATGTTGTTACCGCTAATAAAGCGTTGATCGCCGTGCACGGAAATGAAATTTTTGAAGCGGCTCAGAAAAAGAACGTTATGGTTGCGTTTGAAGCGTCGGTTGCCGGTGGCATCCCGATCATCAAAGCGATGCGTGAAGGTTTGTCAGCTAACAAGATTAACTGGCTGGCGGGTATCATCAATGGTACCGGCAACTTCATTCTGACAGAGATGCGCGATAAAGGTCGTGACTTCGCTGATGTTCTGGCTGAAGCGCAGGCGCTGGGTTATGCCGAAGCGGATCCTACCTTCGATGTAGAGGGTATCGATGCGGCGCATAAACTGACGATTCTGGCATCGATTGCCTTTGGTGTTCCCCTGCAATTTGATAAGGCTTATACGGAAGGTATCAGCAATATTACTGCTGACGATGTGCAGTTTGCAGAAGAGCTGGGTTACCGAATTAAGCATCTGGGTATTAGTCGCCGTACCGAAAAGGGTATCGAGCTGCGCGTACACCCAACTATGATTCCAGAAAAGGCACTGCTGGCCAATGTTCATGGTGTGATGAATGCAGTACTGGTTGACGGCGATGCTGTGGGTCAGACTATGTATTATGGAGCCGGAGCGGGTGCTGAACCGACAGCGTCTGCTGTGGTAGCGGATATTGTTGATGTAGTGCGTACGCTGACTGCTGATCGGGATAACCGGGTTCCACATCTGGCGTTCCAGCCGGGCAGCCTGTCGGCTTTGCCGATTTTGCCGGTTGAAGAAGTTACCAGCGCGTACTATCTGCGTCTGACAGTGAATGAGCGCCCGGGCGTGCTGGCGATGGTGACCTCTATCCTGAGTGAGTCTGAGATCAGTATCGATGCGATCATTCAGAAAGAGACCCGTGAAGAACAAGTGCCTGTAATTATCCTGACTCAGGATGTTCAGGAGAAGCAGATGAATGAAGCGATCGCTAAAATCGAAGCGCTGACTGATGTTAATGAGGCGGTTACCCGTATCCGCGTCGAGCATCTGTAAGGAACCGGAATAGCAGGAATATAGACAGTGAAATATATCTCTACCCGGGGCGACGCCCCTGTCCTGAACTTTGAAGAAGTACTGCTGGCGGGTCTGGCCAGTGATGGTGGTCTCTACGTGCCGGAAGTCCTGCCGACTTTCAGTAAAGAGGAGATCGCATCCTGGGTCGGTCTGCCTTATAACGAGCTGGCGTATAAAATTATTAAGCCGTTTGTTGATGACTGTGTTGAAGATGCAGACCTTAAACAGATGATTGATGAGACCTATGCCGGGTTTAATCATAGCGCCGTTGCTCCGCTGAAAGAATTAGGCACAAACGAATGGGTGTTGGAGTTATTCCACGGGCCTACGCTGGCGTTTAAAGATTTTGCATTGCAGCTGCTGGGTCGTTTGATGGATTATGCCCTGACTAAGCGCCAGGAGCGTTTGGTTATTATGGGGGCGACTTCCGGTGATACCGGTTCAGCGGCCATTGAAGGTTGTCGTCACAGCGATCACCTGGATATCTTTATTCTGCATCCTTACAATCGTGTATCGGAAGTTCAGCGTAAGCAGATGACCACCATTATCGAAGATAATGTGTTCAACGTAGCGCTGGAAGGTAACTTCGACGATTGTCAGGAGATGGTAAAGGACAGTTTTGCTAACCAGGATTTCCTGGGTGGTCGTAAGCTGGGAGCCGTAAACTCGATCAACTGGGCGCGTATTATGTCCCAGATCGTTTACTACTTCTCAGCTTCTCTGGCGGTGGGTGGTCCTCATCGTGAAGTGGCGTTCTCAGTGCCGACAGGAAACTTCGGTGACATATTTGCTGGTTATCTGGCGAAGCAGATGGGTCTGCCTATCAGTCAGCTGGTGGTGGCGACTAACAAGAACGATATCCTGCACCGGGTAATATCCGGCAACGATATGAGTAAGGGTGAGCTGGTTCACACTCTGTCTCCATCGATGGATATTATGGTGTCTTCAAACTTTGAGCGACTGCTGTTTGATGTCTATGGGCGCGACGGCGCTGCTATCAGTGATCTGATGGCTAAGTTTAAAACTCAGTCAGTTCAGTTAGACAAGCCGCGTTGGGAAAAAGTACGTGAACTCTTCGATAGCTTTGCTTGCGACGATGAAGCAACCTGTAAAGTGATCGAAACTGTAGCGAAGGAAACAGGTTATCTGCTGGATCCACATACCGCTATTGGTGTGGCTGCAGGGCGTGAATGTAATCGTGATGTCAGTGTGCCGATGATCGTGCTTTCAACGGCGCATCCGGTGAAGTTTCCAGAGGCTGTATTGAAAGCCGGGCTGGAATCGCCACAGCTGCCAGACCATATGGCTGATCTGTTTGAGCGTGAAGAACAGTTCACTGTATTACCTAATGATCTGTCTACCGTACAGCAATTCGTAGCTAAAAACGTTCATAGCGACTAAGGAAGGCGCGAATCAGCCCCTTCCCTCTTGCTGCTTTGATAATAGCCCGTTAGAGTCTCTGGCTCTAGCGGGCTTTTTATTGGGGGATAATAAGCATGGATCTGTTTTTTATACTGTCGAAGCTGTTCTGGGTGATTGTTAACCCGGGCAACTTTCTGATTTTAGTATTGGTTTTAGCGTTGTTGAAAGGCTGGAAAATGCTGTCTTCATCTATCGCGCTTTGCTTACTGCTTATTACCTTTTATCCGGTAGGTAACTTGTTGTTACAGCCGCTGGAAAAACGTTTCTCTTTGCCGGTTACGCTGCCAGAAAATATCGCAGGTGTGATTGTTTTGGGTGGTGCAGAAGAGGCTGAATTAAGCTCAATCTGGCAGCAGCCTCAGTTTAATATGGCGGCGGAGCGAGATATGGCCATTTTGCCGTTGATGCAACGCTATGCCGATGTCCCGATTATTTTGACCGGTGGCTCCGGTTCGGTTCGTAAGCCCGAGTTTCGTGGGGCGGATGTTCTGCAGAGCTGGCTGCGGGAGCAGCAGTTGGATCATCGGGTTATATTTGAACGGGATTCACGGAATACCTTTGAAAACGCAATTTATAGTCAGGGCGTATTGCCAGCCGGTATTGAGTTTAATGACTCCCGGGGATGGCTGCTGGTGACATCGGCCTATCATATGCCAAGATCGGTTGGTATTTTTCGTGCACAGGGCTGGAATGTTATTCCTTACCCGGTTGATTATTATTCTATGCCGGCAGGCTTTAATAGCGTGCGGGCGGACCTGGGGAAAAATCTACACGAGCTATCAATCGGCGTTCGCGAATGGGTGGGTTTGGGTGCATATTTTCTGACCGATAAAACTGATGAGCTTTTCCCTTCTGTATCTCAGGAGGTCAGCTTAAATGAGTGATTTACTGATTCGCCGCCGCGAGGTTGATCAAAACAGTCCTGTCTTCAATCAGGTGTCGCCGTTGCTGGCCCGGATATACGCTAGCCGTGGGTTGAATGATTCAGAACACTTGGGCCGGAGCCTGCAGACTTTGCAGACCGGGCGAGACATGCTGGGGCTGGATGCGGCGGTTAGTCGGCTAATTACTGCGCTGGAGCAAGACCAGCACATCCTCATAGTAGGTGACTTCGATTGCGATGGCGCTACCAGTACTGCCGTTGGGATACTGGGGCTGGGAATGATGGGCGCGAACCGGGTGAGTTATCTGGTGCCTAACCGCTTTGAATATGGTTATGGGTTGAGTCCTGAGATAGTTAAGGTTGCGGCAGAGCAAAAGCCCGATCTGATCATTACAGTGGATAATGGTATCTCGAGTGTTGAAGGTGTTGCTCAGGCGAATAGTCTGGGTATCGATGTCGTAGTTACCGACCACCACCTGCCCGGCGATAAGTTGCCAGACGCCTGCTCCATCGTTAATCCCAATCAGCCGGGTTGTAATTTTAGCGAGAAATCCACCTGTGGCGTTGGCGTTATATTCTACGTAATGACGGCGCTTCGCAGAGCTTTAGACGAGCAAAACTGGTTTGAGAATCGGGGGTTGGCCAAGCCTAACCTGGGATCATTACTTGATCTGGTAGCGCTGGGTACGGTCGCTGATGTTGTGCCGTTGGAGCAGAATAACCGCACGCTGGTCTATCAGGGGGTGCAGCGCATTCGTTCAGGCAAAGCAAGGCCCGGTATTCTCTCGTTGATAGATATTAGTGGTCGACAGCGAAGTCGCCTGACCGCAACTGATCTTGGTTTTGCGTTAGCGCCACGTCTGAATGCAGCGGGGCGTCTGGATGATATGTCGATCGGTATAGAGTGTCTGCTGGCTAAGGATGAAGAGCGTGCCCGGCAGCTAGCGGTACAGCTAGATACCCTGAATCAGGAACGCAGGGGTATTGAGCAGGAGATGCAGCAGCAAGCGAACACACTATTGGATGAGTTGCAGCTTGATGCCGAAGGTGAGCTTCCTTTTGGTTTGTGTCTCTATGATGCGGACTGGCATCAGGGCGTAATCGGTATTCTGGCCTCGCGAATCAAAGAGAAAGTAAATCGCCCGGTGGTTGCTTTCGCGGTGGGTGATGAAGGGGAGTTGAAAGGCTCAGCCCGTTCAGTTAACGGCTTTCATATCCGTGATGGGCTGGATGCCGTGGCGGCAAAGCATCCGCAGCTGCTGAAAAAGTTTGGTGGCCACGCAATGGCGGCGGGAATGACAATCGCAGCTGAAAATCTGGGGTTGTTTCAGCAAGCGTTTGATGAGGCGGTAAGGCGTCAGTTGACTGCTGAACAGCTACAGCATGCGGTGCTGACGGATGGTGAGTTGAGTGGCTCTGAGATGACCATGGAGACGGCTGAGCTGTTGCGCGAATCCGGCCCTTGGGGGCATCAATTCCCAGAACCTCTGTTTGATGGCGAGTTTTCTTTGCTGCAGCAGAGAATAGTCGGCCAGCGGCACTTGAAATTGGTGCTGATGGAACCAGATAGTGGAGTAGCGATTGACGCGATCCATTTTAATGCTGATACGGATCTCTGGCCAGATGATACGGTGCAGCGTGTTAGAGCGGTATTCCGTCTGGATGTAAACGAGTTTCGCGGGCAACGTAGCCTGCAACTGATGATAGACCACCTGCTGCCACTTTGATTCGGTAGCAAGAACATGAGAGATGAACGATGAACGATTTCACCCTGGATGAACTGAATATACTGGTTGCGGTTTTCGAAAAGGCCGGTATTGCTGAAGATGACAGCGCTGAAGCGGAGATGTTTGGCCGTATTAAAGCTGCTCAGTCAGAGCGTGCTGAATTAGAAAGTATGGATTTTGATGATTGTCTGGGCGGTGCCTGCAAATTGTGAGTGATCTACCACTTTATTATGTCGGCGCCCACGTTAGCGCTAGTGGCGGGGTTGAGAATGCCCCGCTGAATGCGGCTAAACTAGGCGCAAATGCTTTTGCGCTGTTTACCAAAAACCAGCGTCGCTGGGAGGCTAAGCCTCTTACTTCCGGCAATATCAAAAAGTTTCGCGACAGTTGTGAGCGGCTTGGGTTTAAAGCTGAACAGATTTTGCCCCACGATAGCTATCTGATCAATCTGGGCCATCCGGAGGTGGAGCCATTAGAGAAGTCTCGCGCGGCCTTTATTGATGAGCTACAGCGCTGTGAACAGTTAGGGCTCTGTTACCT